>JBEKCX010000041.1:0-11951 GCA_050014655.1 Occallatibacter sp.
CGCCATGAGCGATCCGATTACGGTGAGGCAGATGCCGGAGAGAGTAGCCTTGATGGCGCTGGCCATGTTCAGGCCAAAGACCAGCTCGAGCTTGGTGATGGGAGTTACCAGATAGCCCTCGTGAACGCCGCGCGCCTTGTCGTCGATGTATAACATGCCGCCGCCGATCATGACCGAGATATACATGGCCAGGGCAATACAGGCGGGGAGCAGAAACTTCAAGTAATTCACGTAGGGATATAGCTCGACGACTTCAAGGGCAATCTGGTTGGCCAGACGCGGCTGGATGACCGGCGTGGTGAGGGCGGTGACGAGGGATTGCATCTCGGCCTCGAGGCTGCCCGAAGTGAAGAGGTCGGAGTTATCGACGACGAAGCCGATCTTGGGCGCATCATGGGCGTATACGCGACGAGAGTATTGCGCGGGAATAATGACGGCGGCGTCGATCTTGCCGGTGCGCACGTCTTCGCGCGCTATGTTCTCGTCGGTGTACTCGACGGTAGTAAAGGTCTTGATGTTGACGGCGATGGAGTCGAAGCCTTCGCGGATCTTGACGGCCTGGGGCCCGTGGTCGTAGTCAACGACGGCGACGCGAGCGCCGACGATCTTGCCGCCGAAAGCATTGCCCATGATGAGCAACTGCAGGATCGGCATCATCAGGGACATGATCATGAGCATGGGCGAGCGGAAGAACTTGCGCATCTCACGCTCGACGATGGCAAACATTCTGTTCATGGCTGGGCTCCCGGACGGGGCGGCAATGTGAAGACCGGAGGCTTGACCTGCTCGTCGCGGAGCTGGCGGCCGGTGTAATGGACGAAAACGTCGTCGAGGGTGGTGTTCTGGACGCTCAGGGAAGTCAGCGTCTCGTCAAGCGAGGCGGCCAGCTCGACCAACTGCATCGTCGTTCTGGACCCGGAAGAGGTCAGAACCCGATAAAAGCCGGCGGACTCGGCCTGCACGCTGGTGACGCCGTCGAGCTTCTCCAGTCGTTCCTGCCACTCGGCGGTTTCGCGGTCGAAGTGAACCTCGACGACGTTGGCGCCAGGGACGCTGCGCTTGAGTTCGATCGGCGTGCCAAGCGCCACCAGTTTTCCATGATCGACGATGGCGATGCGGTCGCAGAGCTTGTCGGCCTCTTCCATGTAATGGGTGGTGATGAGCATGGTGAGATGGCGCGTGGTTCTCAAATTGTCCAGCATCTCCCAGACGGCGATGCGCGAGACGGGATCGAGGCCGGTGGTCGGCTCGTCCAAAAAGAAGATGTCGGGATTGTGGACCAGGCCGCGCGCGATCTCCAGCCGGCGGCGCATTCCGCCGGAGAGGGTCTTGGTTTGCGCGCCGCGCCACTTGGTCAGGTCCACGGCCTCCAGAACTTCGTCGATGTTCCTCAGCCGCTCGGCCCTGGGAACGCTGTAGAGCTTGGCGTAGATGCTGAGGTTCTCCTCGACGGTAAGATCGGCATCGCTGGTGAGGGCCTGGGGAATGACGCCGATCAAGCGGCGAACGGCGTCGGGCTCTTCGGCCACGTTGTAGCCGGCTACGACGGCGCGGCCGCTGGTGATGGGCACCAGCGTGGTCATCATGCGGATGAGGGTGCTTTTGCCCGCACCGTTGGGGCCGAGCAGGCCAAAGATTTCGCCGTCCGCCACCGAGAAGGTGACCCCCTTGACCGCTTCAAAGTCGCCATAACGCTTGACGATGTTCTCGACGGCGATGGCCGCCGCCGGCGCCGTGGGCGCCGCCGTGGGCGGTCTTACGTTTTGGCCGGGATTTGTGGGATGCGCGGTCACTGCTTCACCAGCTTGCTCTTGGGAATGTAGACTTCGGCGGTCATTCCGGGGACAAAGCGTTCCTGGGGATTGGCAATGAGCAGCTTCAGTTGGACGGTCTTGATGTCGCGCTTGCGGCTGCTGACATCGCGCTGGGTGGCGAAGTCGGCCAGCGCGGACTTGACGATGATCTTGCCCTGGATGGTATCGCCTGAGGGCATGACGACGCGCAGCGAGTCGCCGAGTTGAACGGCATCGGCCTGGGTCTCGGGCAGAGGAGCGTAGATCCAGGTCTGGGTCAGGTCCATGATGGTTGCGATAGGCGCGCCCGCGGCCAGCACCTCGCCCTGGCGGGCGGCGAGAACGTTGACCTTGCCGCTGACCGGCGCAAAGACCTGGGAGTAGCCGACCTCGACCTTGGCCTGCTGGGCGAGGGCGCGGGCGTTTGCAACCTGGTCGCGAGTCTCGTCCACGGTGCGGGCGGCAACCGTGGCCAGCAGTTCATGGGCGCGGGCCTGGCGCAGCGAAGCCTCGGCGGCGGCGAGGTTTTCCCTGGCGGTATCGACGGCTGCCTTGGCCGCCTGCAGGCTGGTGGCCGCCTCGTCCTTGGCCTGCTCGCTCATGATTCCCTGCTGGGCCAGAGCGACGGTGCGGCTGGTATCGGCCTGCTGATGTTCGTAGTTGGCCTGGGCCTGGGCCAGCGAGGCCTTCGCCGCCTTCACCATTGCCTCGGCGTTGACGGCGGCGCTGGAGACCTCGCCGCGGGTCTGGCGCTCGCTTTCGACGGTCTCGCCCAGCTTGAAGCTCTGGCTGGAGGCGGTGGCCTCGGCGGCCTTGCGCGCCGCCTGCAGGTCCTCGCTCTCGATGATGGCGATGAGCTGGCCGGCCTTCACGTCCTGCCCCTCGTCCACGGTCAGCGTCTGAATGCGGCCGGGAATCTTGGAGCTGACCACCACCTCGTTGGCATCGACCGTGCCGATCAACTGCAGGTCGCCGGTGGGCCGGACAGTAACAAAGTAGAAGATCAGCGATCCCACCGTGAGCAAGCCCAGAATCATGAAAACTCGATTGCGTGCGTTCATTCCTTCTTCCCCCAAACAGCCAGCAGGCTGCTTTCCGGCATCGGCGTGGCCGCGAGCACCCGCGCGGCCAATCGCGCTCCGACCTGTCTATCGACAAAGACTGTCTGACCCAGGTATTCAATGGCTGCCTTGCGGCGAAACTCCAGAGCACTCCGCTCCAGCGGATCGAAGCCCTGCGACAGCCTGGTCACGGGCGCGGATAGAAAATAGAAGACGTTGGCGCCCAGCCCGGCATAGATAATCTGCGACCACTCGACCGGGATCAACTCGCCGCACGCGATAGCCTCTTTCACCAGGGCTTGGACCCGCAGCCACTGGGGCCGAAACAGCTTCTCCGAGAGCGGCGTCAGGGCGTTCTCTTCGCCTCGGTGCAGGCGAATCATCTCCTGCTGCATGAGAGATTGGAACGCCTGATTGGAATGAATGCGGTCAAAGTGGTTCAACGCCAGTTGGAGAAGGCGCTCACCCGCAGACACACTGGATTCCAGCACGGCGATGCTGGAGGCTTGCACACCCTCCGCCACCGCCTCCAGGGCCGCTGTATACAAGGCGTCCTTGCCGCTGAAGTAGTAGTAAAGAAGCGCCTTGTTCACCCCAGCCGCTTCGGCAATCTGCTCCGTGCGAGCCCCGGCGAGCCCGTTCTCGCTGAATTCGCGGATGGCGGCTTCGAGGATGCGGGCGCGGGTGTGGTCGGCGCGTTCGGTCTGGGAGCGGGTAGGAGGGCTGACGGTCATTTTAACTAACCAGTTAGTAAAAATAGCAGAGTGAGCGGAAGTTTGCAAGCGGTCCGGGGAAGAATTCTATGGAAATTGACGCGGGCGGGGTGACGGTTGCCTGGCTTTCGATGCTCAGAGTAGCCACCAAAGTGCGGGTGCATGATCGTTGACGCAGTTTCCTCGCAACAGGAGTGGGAGTCGATGAGCAATGTCAACCTGTTCGCTGCTCACCCTTCACCAATTCGTGAACGATGGGCGCCCCAGCTTCCAAGCGGAAGAATGGTTCGCGGGCGGCATTTGTACCGGCAATGCGTAAATACAAACGCAAAATGCGTAATTGGAAAAGATCGCCGCATCACAGCTCCCACCAATCCAGCAGCATCATGCGCGGATAGTAAAGGCCGGCGCGGAGGACTGCGTCGTGCCCGTGCAGGTTGCGCAGGACCGTGGCATAGGCTTCGAGTTGGGGCGCGAAGAGTCTTCTCAGCTCCGGCAGGGCAGCGGCCGCGTCGAGATGGTCGGCGTGGGCGGTCTTGTAATCGACGATCCACCAGGCTTGCTGGCCTTCGGACCCCGGGTTGAGGCCGGCGCGGAAGACGCGGTCCACCCGAACGGTGTGCAGGCTTCCGGCGACCACTCCGGCCCAGCGAACCTCGCTGGCGGCCTCGGGGCGGGGCCAGAGAATCCATTGGGCGACGGGGTCGAAAGATGCGTCGAGCGCAAGCCGCAGCGCCTGGGCGGCGATTTGGGCGGCCCGCGCGGGGTCAAGGCCGGAGGAGCGCGCCTGGGCGGCGATGCGGGGTTCGAACTGGCGAAGAGCGGCTCGGGCCGCGGTCCAATCGCTGCTTGCGCGCTGGCGGGAGAGCTCTTGGAAGAGCGCGTGGACGGCGGTTCCCAAGGCGCGCGAGAGCAGGCCTCCCTGATGGCGGGCGTAGAGGATTGAGGAGGCTGCGCTCGGCGAAAAGATCGCAACCTCAGATTGGCGGTCTCCCACCCTTTCGGCAAAAGAACGCGGAAAGGATGGGGCACCCGGTATTTGCGCGAGGGCAGGCGACTCCGCCGCTGCCGGTTGCAAGAAACTGATCTGCTCGGGCGGGCAATCGATCGGTTGCAAACCATTGATTTGTTCGGGCCGGTAATCCGGCGGCAGGCGGCGCAGAATCGTCGGCTTAGGAGGCGGTGGCATCTGGAGGAGGTTGCCTTCGCCGGAGGCGGCGACGGAATCGATCACCTGCTCCTGGCCAGCGGACGAGCCCGCGCTGGCCGCCTTCCAATCCTCAAAGCGGGCGCGCACTTCCTCGCCCAGGGCCGGCCAGGCGGTGGCCAGCAAACTGGCTGCGGGATCGGGAAGGCTAAAGCTGCCGTCGCCCTCGACCGTATAGGCGGGGCGGGCGAAGAGGTGAAGCTCTTCTCGGGCGCGAGTGGCGGCCACGTAAAGAATGCGCCGCTCCTCCTGGGCTTCGCGCTGGCGATAGACTCGATCCACCCATTGCTTGGCTGTGCCGCGATCCGCACCCTTGCGCTGGAAGGGCGCGACCAGGAACTCGGTAATCTCCCCGGAGTCGTCCGGCTGCTCCAGCCCGCGTTCGAGCCAGGAGAGCATCGTGTGTCCGCCGCGGCCAGCGCCGGCCTGCAAATCGGGCACAATCACCACCTCGAACTCCAGGCCTTTGGACTTGTGGATGGTCATCAACTGAACGCCGCACTCGCTATCGGCGGCGGGGTCGGGCAGGGCGGTCAGCTTCTCCAAAGCCGCGTCGAGCGCCGGGCCAAGCAGATCCTGCTCCCCGGCCGGGAGACTGTCCAGGCAGCTCCACAGCAGGTCGAGATTGGCGTGCGCAGCGGCATCGACGCAGTCGGCCCCGCCCAGGCGCAGCCACGCCTGCTGGAGCCAGGCGCCCAGCGACCGGGTGGGCTGGGCGGCGCGGAAGGCGGGCAAAGAGTTGAGCGCGTTGAGGACGCGCAAGGCTGCCGCGCGGCCCTGCTCGCTCAGCAGCGGCAGGCGCTCGGCGAGCAGTTCGGGGACCGGCCGCGAGAGCAGCTCCGCATCGTCGGCGCTGGCGAGGCGGTGAAGGTCCTCGAGCGAAAGCCCGCACCACGGTGCGCGCAGCACGCCCAGCCAGGCGAGGCGGTCGTGGGGATTGAGCAGGGCGCGGGCCAGGGCGAGCGCGTCGAGGACTTCAGGGCGGGCAGCGAGCTGCTCCAGATCGAGGGCGCGGAAGGGAATCTCCGCTTTGCGGAGGGCCAGGGCGATGGGCGCAAGGCTCTTGCGGGCGCGGGCAAGGACGGCGATGCGATACTTTTCGCCGCGCTCGCGGGCCTCAGCCACGCGGCTCATGTGGCGCTGAATCAAGTCAACGATCTGCTGGGTTTGCTCGGCGTGGGCAGTTTCCTTCTCGCGGATTGCCTCGGGATCGGCGGCCTTTCCCGGCCCGGTACGCGGCACAAACTTGAGATTCAGGTTAAACCGCGGGCCGGGACTGGCTTGGTCGTCGCGGGCGGGCTCGGCGGAGGAAAAGTCAATGCCGCTGCCGTCAGGGACCGCGAAGATTTTTGCAAAGACCTCATTGAGCCGCTCGACCAGCGGCGGCACAGTGCGGAAGTTGGCCGCCAGGGAGACGAAGTCGAGCAGAAGCGGTTCATCTTGCGGGAGTTCAAGGCCAGCCGTTCGCACGCGCGCGAAGAGCTCGGCCTCGGCCTCGCGGAAGAAGTAGATGGATTGCATGGGATCGCCGACCACAAAACAACTGCGGCCCTCGCGTTCGGGCCAGGCGGCGATCAGTCGTCTGAGCATCTCATGCTGGCGGCGGCTCGTGTCCTGAAACTCGTCCACCAGCAGGTGGCGGATGCCGTCGGCGACGCCAAGCGCGGCGTCGGAGGGAAGGCCGTCGTCGCCTTTCAGCACGCTTTGAGCGATCTGCGCCACTTCAATGAAGTCCACCGCGCCGGCCTCGGCAAAGACGACCTTCAGTTGGGCGGCGGCGTAACGGAGCAGGGTGAAGCAGGCCCTCACAATCTCCCATTCCTCCTCGGTGTAACAAGCTGGGGGCAGATCGCGGACGGCGGCCAGCGCGGATTCCAGGCCGGGGACGGTTTTGAGGCGGGCAATCAGGTCAAGAAGCTGGGTCTTCTCGCGCTTCCGGTCGACTGGAAAACCCAGGCGGACATTGACTTGCCGGCGGAAGGCGCCCTCGCCGATGAGTAACAGTTCAGCCAGGGCTTGGTGGGTCTCGCGCGCCTCTTCGAGAGCCTCGCTTGAGGCGAACGGGGCGCAAGGAAACTCGGCCAGCTCGGCCAGTTCGCGGTGAAGCTGGCCGCCAGTCTGGGTGCAGGCAAACCGCGCCAGTTCCAGCGCTTCTTCGCGGGCGCCGGGAACCTGGTCGAGAAGCTGGCTGAGCGTCGTGAGCGCATAGCGGACTGCGCTGCCGAATGGGCGTTCCAGGTTCCGGCGCAGCGCCTCCCAATCGGGATCGTGGCTGAGCACGAAGTCGTGCATCCAGCGGTCGCGCCTGGCCAGCATCTCGACGAGCTGGCCCTCCATCTCCTGCCAGTTGTTGTCGCGCCACAGGAGCAGCGTTTCGATGGCCTCGCTCAAGCGCGGATCGCCCTGGCCGATCCTCTCCAGGGTTTGACGGGCGCCGCGGCGGTAGAGGTCAATGGGCTGCTCGGCGATATCGATCCCGCCGCCGAAGCCGGAAAGCAGCGGCTGCTGAAGGGCCAGGTCGCGGCAGAAGGAGTCGATGGTGGAGATGCGCAGTTGCGCGGGCAGGTCAAGGAGCTTCCAGCCCAGCCGGAGCGAGTGATCGAGCGCGCGGCGGGCGAGAGCGTCCATGGAGAACTCGTCGCCGGTCCCTGCGGAAGGTCCCTCAGGGGCTGAAGCCCGCCCTGGTCCTGCCGGGTCGATGTACGGGCTGAAGCCCGTACCCTCCACGGCGGCGGCCTTTTCAAGTTCGCCAAGGATGCGGTGGCGCATCTCAGCTGCAGCGGCGTTGGTAAAGGTAATGGCCACAATCTGGCCGGGTTCGTCCACCTCGGCCAGCAGGCGCAGAAAGCGGCGGGTAAGCAGGTCGGTCTTGCCCGAGCCGGCGGGAGCTTGGACTAGGATCGAGCGGCCCGGATCGAGCGCGCGATTGCGTTGTGGCTGGTCGGGCGGCGCAGAATTGGCCGGGGCTTCACTCATCGGCGGCCTCCGCGCAAGCCGTGTCGTCCTCGTCTTCAAGTTGCGACTGGTTTTCGCTTTCCAGGATGCGGCACAGGGTCTGCAAGCCGCATCGCTCGCAGGTCTTGGGAGCCTCGCGAGGGTCCACTTCGGCGCGGCCGGCGAGGAAGTCCCTGGCGAGTTGCTCGATGCGCTGGCGCCAGCCCGTGAGTTGCTCGGCGGTCAGCGCGTTCTTCGCCAGTGCGCTGTTGCTTTTAAGGCCCGCGAAGAGCGTGGCCGCGGGATTGCCGACGTGGCCGGCAAAGGCCAGATCGCCGGCGCGCACTTTGGCAAAGACCAGCCCGCCCAGTTCCCCATCCAGGGCAAAGCCGGCATAGAGCGGCAGTTGCACATCGTCGGGGCGGGGCAGTTCCCAGGATTTGGGCGAGACGATGCCGGACTTGTAGTCGATCACCAGCAGAGAGCCGTCGATGAGGCGGTCGATCCGGTCCAGGCGCAGGTCGAAGGTAAGTCCGGCCAGGTGGATGGTGCGCTCAGCCTCGGTTTCGGCGACCTCGAAGCCGATTCGCGCCGCTTCGTAGTCCAGCCACTCGGCAACCAGGCCGGTGAGGCGCTGCTCTTCGAGTTCCAGATAGCGCCGGGGCATCCGCTGGCGGAGAGCGGAGAGCAATTCCCCTTCAAGGACGCGGCGGACGTGGGCGGCCACAAATGCGCTTCGCTCTGTGAGGTCCTGGAGTTCATGCTGCGAGCGGATGCCGTTCGGCGGCCCTCCCCAGACGGCGTGGAGGACGGCATGGAGCAGTTGGCCGCGCTGGGAGGGGGTCAGACCCGCCTCGGCCGGCTCCCAGCCCTCGGCCGCCAGGCGCGCCGAGGCGAAGGCCTTGAAGGGGCATTGCGACTGCGAGGTGAGGACGCCGGTGCCGCCCTTGACCTTGCCCGGCGGGAAGGGAATGCGACTGGAATCCTCGAAAGAAACTGTGAGGGGCTGCCGGCGCGGCAACGCTTGCGCCAGTTCCCGCGGCGCACCGGCAAGCTGGGCAATCAGCCGCGAGGGGCGGGCCTCGATGCCTTCGATTTGCCTTGCGTAGCTGAAATGGATTTCCGGCGCTGAGGCCAGGATGCGCGCGGTGATGGCCTGGGCCAGATCCCAGTCGAGCTGCGGCGATGCGTGCGGCATGGCGGCTTGGCGCTGCAACTCGGGCGGCAAGAGGGGGTGAGTGGCGCCGCCGGCCGGCCAGGCGTCCTCGTTCGCGCCCAGGAACCAGACCGCATCGGCCGTGAGGCCGGCGGACTCGGCGGGACCGGCAATCTGGATGGGCGCGTCCTGAGATTCGGGAGCGAAGAGCGTTTCATCCAGGATGCGGGCCAGCGCGGCGAGGAAATCCGCCCAGACGACGCGGCGTCCGTCGAATCCCAGCGAACCGCCGGCTTCCACTGCCTGCTCGAAGCGCCGGACGGCCTGGAACTCGGCGCTCGATAGCGGGCGCGGGCCGGGCCAGCCGGCGGTCTCCAGCAACTGCGGAACCAGTTCAGCCCAATCGAGGGGGGTCTGAGGCCGGCGCGCGAGGTCCGCGAGGCGGCGCTGGGCTTCGGCGATGCGGTTGACCCAGGAAGTTGGCGGCGGGTCGGAGCCGGTGCGCTGCTGAATGAAAGCGTTGAGGCTCCACTCGGGCCGCTCAAGCCCGCGCCGGCGCAACGCGTGCATCCGCTCTTGCAGCGCCGAGGTTTCCTGCGGGTTGGCGGCTATTTGGCCGGTGGAGAAGAGCCAATCCAGTTCGTGCTCGGCCAGCGGGCCTGTGAGCCAGCGCAGCAGCAGAAGCGCCGCGCGCGCGTGGGCGGCCTGGCTCAGCGGAACCCCGAGCGAGAACTCAAAGAGCGGCGCGCCGGCGGCTCCGGTCAGCTTGAGAAAAGCTCGCTCGATCTGGCCTCGGCTGGGCTGGGAACCCGCGCTCAGCGTAATCACGAGCAGCCGGGCGCGCGGATTGGCGGCAAGCCGCTCCCCGCACCAGAGCGCGCACGCCGCGAGTTCGGCTTGGGCGTCGGCGGCCTGGTGGAAGAAAACCTGCGCGGGCGGCTTGGCCGGCTCCGTCTGCTCGTCCAATTCGTCCGGCTTCCCCAACGCGCCGGGAGCCGTCAAGCCCGGCGCGGCCTGCCGCCACTCGCCCCAGGCGTCGAAGAAGGCGCGCTGAGTGGGCAGGATGCGGTCAAAGCCGGCCAGGAGCAGCGGCGGGCGTTCGAGCCGATCGTTTTCGAGCAGCGGAATTAGCTCCAGCGGCAAGCGGCTCCCACTGAGCAGATTCCCGTCGCGGCAGGTTTGGTCAAAGGCCGCGAGCCAGTTGCTGAAGGCCTCCGCATCCTGCTGCCATGCGGCGCGGGCGGACGGGCGCAGGAACTGGGGCGCGTACCCGCAGAGCAGCTCGTGAGCTTCCATCGCTAAGGCGGCAATCCGGTGGCGCGGGCCTTCCAGCAGAGTGGCCAAGCGCCCGTCCGCGCCGGCGATCTCCGCCCACAGCGATTGCTCCTGCGCGGCGTTCAGCAGCAGCCGTCCGTCGCGACTGCGCTCCTCCCAGGCGGCGCGGACAAAGCTCTTCCAATCGAGAATATCGGGCGCCGGCCAGGCCAAGAAGCCTTCAGCCCGGCGGGCGCGATGGAAGGCTGCGGCCAAGGCGCGCGCGGCGCGGTCGCTGGCCGTAACCACCAGACCGCCGTTGCGCAGCCAGCCGTCGATCTCGGGCTTCAGTCCTGGCTCGACTGCCGATCCCGGCTCGGCTTCCGGTTCTTGCCCCATTCCAGCGTTATACGCCGTTGGGCTGGGGAAATCCTAGCTGTGCGGATGCATTCGAGAATCGTGAAGTGAGCATCGACTCTGTTCCGTTACGCGGAGTTTCTGCGCGGAAATGACGGAATCGAAAGCTTCCTTCCCACATTGCGACACGGCGGAGAAGCCCCCTCTGCGTTCCTCCCTGGCGATTTGATGATTCTGCTGGACTTATGTTTCGTGGCTAGCCAGTGCGGCAAATAATCTGCAAGGTTTTCCGCTCAACAAGAAATAAATATAGGGGGGGTGGGGTATTAATTTTCTGGTAACTGGCATTTTGGAGGGGAAGACATAGGGCAGCGGGTTCACAGGCGTGGAGGCATCCCATGGGATGATTGTGCGCTGCCTTGGGGTAAATTTCGGCAAAGGACGACGGGAGAGCGAGGGATTCTGGTTCGTGTTCTCCCAGCACCGAGAATGCGGACCTGAGGACCCAGATGTGGATTATTGAACCCTGTGGGACATGAGCCACTCACCCGAAGGTGTGGCACCCGAGTTCTCAGGACTTCTTTCGAGCCTGCTTAGGATCTTTCGCGCCCCTTGGTTGGGCCACACTGGACCTAGGTGGTTTCGGCTTCGCAACCGCTGGCTGCCGTCGAACCTGCTTTTCCATCACCTCAACGCGACTTTGTAGGTCCTTCATTTGGCGAACAAGGTTCTCCATCTCGCTTTCGACAAGGATCCCGGCAGTTGCGATCCCTGAGAGGAAGGAACCCATGGGCATCAACGATGCCGACAGCTGGTGAGGATGAAGGTGTTTCTCATTGAGACGCCCCGTCTGATCAATCTGACGAATCTCAACGGGATAATCGAGCGATGCACCGTGCCTCGGGAGCCGTCCGCGAATCGCAGCCCATCCCTGTAAAACCAGAGGGATCAAACCGAGCAAGGATGCAATGGATCCTGCAATGTATAGGATTTCAAGGCCGGTCTCATGCTCCACTAGAAGCAGCTTGGTCTTCCCGTGGCCTAGCATGTATCCGCGGCCTTGAAGGTCTCCATCGACCTCGGAGTAATGAATTCCGGCTTCGTTCTGGAGCATATCGATGAGTTCCCGATAATCGTCATAGGAGCCGACATTTTCGCGGAACTTCAACGACACGATTTGGTCGGCGCCTACATTCAAATGTTGCGCGGCGCTGCTGAATTTGCGCTTGAAGGATTCTTCCCGGTAATCCATCCCAAACCCCCTATTTCTGATCACGATTTGAATTGCAGGGTGCCCCAGGTCTCGATTTTGAGACCTGGGTCCGTATGTCGGGACGCTCCCCGCCTGATTGCAGTTTCTCATGTTTCCGGAGGGAGCAGGGGCCTTCAGGCCCCTGGATGAGGCGCCCTCAATACGGGGCCTTTAGGCGCGGGCCTCGTTCCTCGCAGCCTGCATGTAAAGAGGCATGGGATCCA
>JBEKCX010000042.1:0-11893 GCA_050014655.1 Occallatibacter sp.
GCTGGCAATTGGTATAGAGTTCGCAACCGGCCAGGGTGAACGTGCCCAGCGCCTTGGCGGCGGCGCGGATGGCGTTCACTTCGCCGTGCGCGGTGGGATCGTTGGTCGCAGTCACGGAATTCGTCGCCTCGGCCACGATCTGGCCGTCGCGCACGACGAGAGCGGCAAACGGGCCGCCCGCGCCGGTGACCACGTTCCGCGTGGCCAACTGAATGGCGCGGCGCAGAAACTCCGGGTTGGGCGCGGCAGGCACGGTTTCAAGTATATGCACTTGCGAAGACGGACTTCAGCTCCCAGACGGATTGCGGCCGGAGGGAAGGGAATTGGCATGCATCCGTCGCGCGGAACTCACGCCTTCCGCCAGGGCAGCCAACAATCCATCGTTTCCCTGCGGTTTTTCAGCGGAGCGGAGCAGGAATCCAAGGAGGTCGAGTGCTTTGCCTATCATGCGGAGACAGCCAGCGCGGCCAGGCGGTCGGCGATGCGCTCGGCCGCGTCTGGATGTGCCTGGTTTCGCGCCGCCTCGGACATGGCTGCCAGTTGCCTCGGCGAGGTCAGCAGCCCGGTGAGCGTATTCAGCAGCTTGCCGGGAATCTTCAAATCCTGCTCCAGCAGGAAGGCGGCGGCTCCGGCATTTACCATGGCCTCGGCATTCCGCTTCTGGTGCTCGTCAGCAGCGGCGGCAAAGGGCACCAGCAGGCTGGGCTTACCGGCGGCAGCCAGTTCCGCCACCGTGGAGGCGCCGCTGCGCGCCATCACCAGATGTGCGGCGGCAAAGCGCGCCGGCATATCGTAGAGAAACGGCCAAACCTGCCAGCGATTGGGGTCCGCGCCGCTGGCGGCATAGGCCGCCTGGGTCGAATCGGCGTGGCGAATCCCGCTCTGGTGCAGGACCGTCAACCCCGGAACCGCATCGAGAAGCGCCCCAATCGCTGCGGGCAGATGGATATTGAAGATGTGCGCGCCCTGCGAGCCTCCAAAGACCAGCAGGTGGGGCTCGGCGCTAGTAGGTGGCTCGATCGCGAAGAACTCCGGGCGCACCGGAATCCCCGTCACCTCGCAGTTGTTGAACCACTTGGCCGCCGCGGGGAAGTTGACTGCCGCGGCCTGCACCCGTTTGCCCACCAGGCGGTTGGCCAGCCCCGGCATGGCGTTGGGTTCAAAGGCCATGGCGGGCGTCTTGAGCCGGAGCGCCGCCGCCATGGCCGGGCCGCTCGCGTAACCGCCCACGCCGAAGACGACCGAGGGCTTGAACTCGCGGATCAGCCCCGTGCAGGCGGCAATGCTGCGCGGCAGGCTAATCAGCGTGCGCAGCCTGGTCATCAGCGATACGTTCTTGAGCTGGCCCACATCGATCAGCCGCAGGTTGAAGCCGGCCTCGGGCACTAGGCGTGTCTCCAGGCCGCGCGCGGTGCCCACAAAGAGCACCTCCGCCGCGTGCCGCCCAACCAACTCGCGAGCCACCGCCAGCGCCGGAATGATGTGCCCTCCGGTGCCGCCGCCGGCTATGAGAACGCGCAATTGGGCCAAATCCGTGCCTCTCAAGAGGGGTTGCAATCAGAATCGGAGCCACCTGCCTTGAGGTTCATTGCATCGGGCCGCAGAAAAATGGCCAGTCCCGCAACACCGAGAGGCAACAGGGACCACACAGAGCCGGGAGCAGACCGCGAGGAAAAGATGATCCCCCAGAACGAAATCAGGACATAAGCGAAACTTGCAGCGATTCCCCAGCCTTTGGCCGAGGGTTTTCCCCTCCAGACGGTCCACCAAGCCATTCCATAAACAATTGCCAAGACTGGAAAGAACGAAGCGGCTAGCAAGCTGCGGAAAGGGAAACGAACGAAGGTATATCGGCGAAAAATGTGCAGGATGAGGCTCGAAGCACACCAGATGTTCACTATGGAAGTAACTGCGAAAACCCACCCCATGAATCTCCTGAGAACTCTGATGTTGAGCCCGAGCATGGTTTGATGCCACCTTTCCGGGACTGTTCCCAAGTCCCTATTCCCTAATCACTAGTCCCTCGTCACTCGGCCTTTCTGGTTATGTTGAGCAAGATGCCGATCGAGGCCAACGTGAAGAAAAGCGAAGTTCCGCCGGAGGAGATCAGCGGCAGCGGAATGCCCTTGGTCGGCACCAGCGACAGCACCACGCTGATGTTGAAGAAGGCCTGCAGCAGGATGGTGACGGTGATACCGAAGGCGGCCAGCCGCGCAAAGGGGTCCTGGGAACGAAAGGCGGCGCGCAGGCCGCGCACGCCGAAGAACGCGAACAGCAGCACAATGAGCAGAGCGCCAATCAATCCCAGCTCCTCGGCAATGTTGGCGAAGATGAAATCCGTGGACGCTTCGGGAAGGAAGAAGAGCTTCTGCACGCCCTCCATGAAACCCCGGCCGGTCACTCCGCCGGTGCCCACTGCGATCAGCGACTGGTTGATGTGGAATCCGGCGCCCTGCGGATCGGCATCCGGGTTGAGGAAGGCGAGCATTCGCGCCCGCCTCCACGCAACCATGAAGAGCAGCGCCAGCAGGCCGGGCAGTGTGGCGAGAATGCCGCCAATCAGGTACCTCCACTCCATCCCGGCCAGCAGCAGCATCATGGCGGTAACGCCGAGCAGAACCAGCGCCGTTCCCAGGTCCGGCTGCTTGACAATCAGGAGGACGAAGACCACCGGTATGATAACCGCCCGCAGCAGGGTGTGCTTCCAATCGCGCATGGTGCTCAGCCGGTTATGAAGAAACCAGGCCAGAAACAGAACCATCACCGGCTTGGCGATCTCCGAGGGCTGAAAGGTAAAGTGGCTGCCAAAGCGAATCCAGCGATGGACGTTGTGGGAGCCGGGAATGAAGAAGACCAGCACCAGCAGCAGGGTGGTAACGCAAAGGGCGGGATAGACGAACCGCGGGGACTTGTAGACGCTGTAGTCCACGCGCATCAGCACCAGCATGGCCACCACACCGGCCAGCGCCCAGCCGGCCTGCCTGCCCACATCGGCAAACGCGGAGTGATAGCGCTCCTGGGCCACCACGGCCGAGGCGGAAAAGACCATCGCCAGTCCCACCACGGTGAGCAGCAGCGTGGTGAAGAAGAGCCATTTGTCAACCCCTACGCGCGCTGCCATGCCTTCCATCCCCGCCGTTCGCCAACCAGTTCCTTGAAAACGCGGCCGCGGTGTTCGTAGTTCTCAAACTGGTCGAAGCTGGAACAGGCCGGCGCCAGCAGCACCACGTCACCCGGCCGCGCGGCCGAGGCCGCCGCATTGACCGCATTGTCCAGCGTCTCGCAGGAGTGGATCGAAACCACCCCGCGCAGTTGCGACTCGATCTTGGCCGCCGCCGAGCCGATGGTATAAACGGCACGCACCCGCGCTCGAAGCAGTTGCGCCAGTTGGGTATAGTCCGAGCCTTTGTCCTTGCCGCCCAGGATGAGGTGAATGCCCGATTGGAAGGCAGCTACGGCCTTGGCCGTGGCGTCCACGTTGGTGGCCTTCGAGTCGTTGTAAAACTCGACGCCGTTAACGGCGGCCACAAACTCCAGCCGGTGCTCGACCGCCTGGAAGCTCTCGATGGCGTGGCGGATGGCCTCCGCCGGCGCTCCGGCGAGCCGCGCCGCCACCACAGCGGCCAGCACATTCTCCACGTTGTGCGCGCCCTTGAGCGGAATTCCGCTCAGAGGCATCACATTTTCCATCGCCGCATCCGGGGCCTGACGATAGACCACAAACCCCTCTTCCAGCCAGGCGCCCTGCCCGACCGGATGCTCGACGGAGAACCAATAGACCTTGGCGGCCGAACGGGATGCGGCCTCGGCGGCGCGCGCGTTGTCGGCGTTCAGCACCACGAAATCGAGCTCGTCTTGCGCGGCAAAGATCCGCTCCTTGGCCAGCGCATAGTTCTCGAAGCTCCCGTGCCGGTCAAGATGATCGGGGGTGATGTTCAGAATCACTGCAATGTTGGGATGAAACTGATCGGTGCTTTCAAGCTGGAAGCTGGAGACCTCGAGCACCGACCAGGTTTCGTCTGTGCTTTCGTCGATCAGCCCCACCACCGGGACGCCGATGTTGCCTCCCACCAGCGTGGGAATGCCGGCCCTCTTGAGAATCTCGCCCAGCAGGGCAGTGGTAGTGGTCTTGCCGTTGGAGCCCGTAATGGCCACGATTCTGCCCTTGAGAAAGCGCGCGGCCAGTTCCAGCTCGCCGATCACCGGCAAGCCGAAGCTCCTCACCTGCGCCAGTTCGGGCGTATCCAGCGGCACGCCGGGGCTGACCACGATCAGATCCTGGCGGCGGAAGGTAAGCAGGCCGTGGCCGCCGGTCTCCACCATGATGCCTTCGTCGAGCAGCGCGGGAATGTCCTTGGCCAGCGCCTCGGCGCTGCGCACGTCGGAGACCGTCACCTGGGCCCCGCGCCGGCGCAGAAACAGCGCCGCCGCCAGACCGGACTTGCCCAGTCCCACAACCAGAACCTTCTTGCCTTTGAGTTCCATCATTTGGACCGATCCTCAGGCTTCCGCGACTTCTTTATTGTGCACCGCGGGAGGCGCCGCGCAGAGCCTGTCTAACGCAGTTTCAGCGTGGTGAGTGCAAACAATGCAAACACCAGTGCGCCGATCCAGAAGCGTGCAATGATCTTGGACTCACTCCAGCCCAACTGCTCGAAATGATGATGGAGTGGCGCCATCTTGAAGATACGCTTCTTGTTACGCAGCTTGTAGCTGCCCACCTGCAGAATTACTGAAACCGCTTCCAGCAGGAAGATCCCACCGATGAACGGCAGTAAAAGCTCCTGGCGGATGACGATGGCGACTGTGCCGATGGCTCCGCCCAGGGCCAGCGAGCCGACATCGCCCATGAAAACCTCGGCCGGATGAGCGTTATACCAGAGAAATCCGATGGAAGCGCCCACCATGCACCCGCAGAAGACGGTCAGCTCGGCCACTTTGGGCATGTGCTGCAATTCCAAATAGTCGGCAAAGACTACGTTACTGGTAACGTAGGTGAGCACGGCCAGCGCGCCGGCGGCGATGATGGTGCAGCCGATGGCCAGTCCGTCGAGCCCATCGGTCAGATTCACTGCGTTGGTTGAACCAATCAGCACAAAGATGACAAAACCGGCGAAAGGCAAAAAGGCCAGGAATCCCAGGTGCGGCAATGAGACGGCCCAATGCCACAGCAGGTCGGGTCGCCATTGCTTGACGAACGGCACCGTCAACTGAGTGGAAAAGACCCGGAACTGGTCCAGCGCCACCAGCGCAACTGCCACCGCGGCCCCGGCCAATCCCTGCCAGATGAGCTTGGCGCGCGCCGTCAGGCCCAGGCTGCGCCGCTTGACTACCTTGATATAGTCGTCCGCAAAACCGATGGCCCCGAAGGCAAGGGTCGAGAATACGGCGATCCAGACAAACGGGTTCGAAGGGTCGGACCACAGCACCGTGGGCAGCACGATCGCAATCACGATCAGCACCCCGCCCATGGTGGGCGTTCCGGACTTCTTCAGGTGTGATTGTGGCCCGTCCTCGCGAATGAACTGGCCGATCTGGAACTCGCGCAGTTTCTGGATCACCCAGGGACCGATGAACAGCGCAATTAGCAGCGCCGTAAGCGAGGCAAAGGCGGTGCGAAAGGTGAGGTAGCGGAAGATCCGGAACGGGTGAAAGAACGGAAACAGCTTCTCGTAGAGCAGCCAGTAGAGCAAAGAGCCTCCAGATCGTAAACAAGGCGGGTTTCAGGTTGATTTTACAGGGCTGGGGGCCGGCAGGAGCGTGGAAATCGCACAACGGGGATGAGCTCTTCTTGACTGGGTGCCCCACCCTCGCCGTCGGCCGCGGCGGACGGAACGGGTTTGATCTCAGCCCCTCCTCAGCGGAACATACGCTCGTCATAGCGAAACGGTTTAGGAGCGGCCAGCTTAACCTTGCTGAAATCCGTGTGCCTTGGATTCAGGAGCACGTTCCAGTCCCCGTCGACCACCGCCGATGGAACCCGCAGCGCCACAGAACGGCCGCTGGCCGCCCAGCCGGAACCAAGATCGCGGCACACGAGGTTATTCAACTCACGCCAGTCAGCGGGCAGCGAGTCAAGTTTCAGTTGCTCCACCAAATCGTCGGGGATCGTGGCTTCCGCGAGCAGGAGATCGTCCGGCGCTTCGTTAGGCTCCAGATTGACGAAGAACTCCAGAGCCGCCAGCGCCGGCGAGGTTGAGCAGTAGACCATTACCGCGCCCAGATGATTCCAGCGCCTGGCAGCGTAGAGTCCGCCAACGCCCGTGAACGCCGTCTCGCGGAAACGCTCCGGAAAGAGCCTCCAAACCTTCATCAGCTATACATTCCGTAAGCAACGGCGTAGAGAATCTCCTCCACCGAGCGCACTCCCAGCTCCGTATCGAGCTGGTCGAATGGCCGCTGCCCACCCAATGCGCGATTCGGCGCCACCATCCAGCGCGAGGCTTTGTCTTCCTTGCCCAGGATTTCATTGGCCAGAGCGACCACTCGCGCCATGCGCAGGGTTCTGTCCGACTCGTCCTGCGTCAGGCGCGATTTCGTCGCCAGCCTTCGGCTCAGCGTGCGGGACGGAATGTTGAGGCGCTCGGCCACCTGCCTTCGCTGCATCGACAGCGCGTCCGCCAGCAGGTTCACAGTCGATGCCGGGAGCCCGACTCGCACCTGGGCGACCAGGTCGTCCGCCTTGCGTATGGGCTGCTTGAAGGTTCTCTTGCCGCCCAGTACTTCCACAATCTCCGCAATGCTCATGTCGGCCACCTGGCATTAGTATCGCGCCATTTGGCAAAAAGCGCAAGGACTTCGGCTCTACTGTTTGGACGCCAATTGCCGATTCAGCTCCGCCTCGAATGCCTGCTCGCGATCGGCGATGTAGCTCTTGTAGCCGTCGGGATCGATGAAGGCGTCGCCGTCGCCGTGCAGCCAACGCTGGTACTTCTCCTTCAGCCCGTAGTAGCTGCCGTGAGCGCCGAGAAACAGGTCGCAAGGCAGGCCCTTCAGCACCTGAAAGCCATGATAGAAATCATCAGCAATCTGCGGGTAGGCCCGATTATCCACCAGCTTGTAGCCAGGATTCACATTCGGGCTTCCCACGATCACAGCGTGCAGCGTCCTGCCGCCCTCCGTCTCGTCCATGGTCCAGGTCGTCGTTCCCCTCGTGTGGCCGGCGGTCAGGTGCGCCGTCAGGACTGCATCTCCCAGCCGCACCGTGTCGCCATCGTGCAGCACGCGATCGACGTGCGTGGCCGGAAACCACATGGCCGGCTCAGCCCCATACTGAAAGTCCGCCTTGCCCCCCGACTCCACCACCGGCACATCCGCATCCATCACGAAGTACTTGGCGCCGGTAAGCTGCTTCACCCTTGCACTGCCCGCGCAATGGTCGAAGTGCGCATGACTGATGATAAGAATCTTGGTGTCGCTGAAGCGAAAACCCAGTTGCTCCACGCTCTTCTGGATGAGCGGGACGTTCTTCTCTGTGCTGCTGTTGATGAGAATGTTCCCCTGGGGCGTAACAATCAGGTAGGAGGCGAGTTCCTCGCTGCCGACGTAGTAGAGATTGCCCGCAATGCGGAAGGGCGGGAAGGGTTTGGTCCAGGATGGGCTCTGGGCCGCGAGTTGCGCCGCGAAAGCAAGCGCCGCCAGGAGCATGGCGTGACCGGGAAATCTCCGAAAGATCATTCTTCCTCCACCTCCGCTTTTCCGCGTTTGACCGCCTCGATCGCCCGCTCCAGATGAACGCCGCGCGACCCCTTCACCAGCACAACGTCTCCCGGCTGCATGGTTTGCTTGAGCCATCGTCCGGCGGCTTCGGCATCGGGCAAAAAGAGCGATGCGACTCCACGGGCGCAAGCCGCTGCGGCCAGGTGCTCGGCGTTGCCGCCCACGCCGGCGACCAGGTCGAGCCCGGCCTCGGCGGCGGCGCGTCCGCAGGCGGCGTGCAGCGCGCGGCCGTGCTCGCCCAACTCCAGCATCTCTCCGGCGACCAGGATGCGGCGGCCAGCCGGACGCCCCGCCAGGGTGCGGATCATCGCCCGCAACGCCTCGGGATTGGAGTTGTAGCTGTCGTTCAGTATCGTCGCGCCGCCAATCTCAATCACCTGGCCGCGCTTGTCGCCGGCGGCCAGCGACGCCAGCGCGGCAACCGCCGCATCCAGCTCTACGCCCGCCTCCAGGGCTACCGCAAGCCCGGCCAGCGCATTCAAGGCGTTGTGCGCGCCCAGCAGTTTCAGCGTCAAGCTGCCTTCGCGCTCCCCGGCGCGAAAACGCAAATGCAATCCCGCCAGGTCTTCATTCGCTTCCAGCAGCCGCGGATCGGCGCAGGGACCGGCGCCAAAGTAAACGGCGCGGCCGGCAAAGTCGCGGCCAAATTGCGAGACGTACGGATCGTCGCAGTTGAGGAAGGCCACGCCGCTAGCCGGCAGCGCCTCCACCAGTTCAAGCTTGGCGCGAGCCACCCCAGCCTGCCCGTCGGGGAAGTTTTCTATGTGCGCCGTGCCCACATTGGTCACCACCCCCCAGTCGGGCGCGGCGATGCGCGTCAGCGCCGCAATCTCGCCTGGGTGGTTCATACCCATCTCCACCACTGCGATTTCGTGCTCCGGTTCCAGGCGCAACAGTTCGAGCGGAAGGCCGAATGCATTGTTCAAATTGCCCTGGGACTTGTGAACGCTGAATCTCGCGCCCAAGGCCGCCGCCGCCGCTTCCTTGGTGGTGGTCTTGCCCGCTGAGCCGGTAACGGCCACCACGCGCCGGCCCCAACGCCGGCGCACATGCGCGGCCAGCGCCTGCAACGCAAGCAGCGGGTCCTCGGCGATCAGCAGCGGCACAGCCAGCGCCGCGTCGGGCAAAGTGGCCGCCCGCGCGCGCGATACCACTGCCGCAACCGCCCCGCGCCTCAGCGCCGCTTCCACAAAGTCATGCCCGTCGTGCCGCTCCCCGCGCACGGCAAAGAACAGCTCGCCCGCGCCCACCGTTCGCGAGTCGATCGAACAGCCGCCCACCTCCAGCGCGCCGGCGTCATAAAGGCTGGCGGGCGCCTCCAGCACCGCTCCCGCGCCGATTGCCGCCTCTGCCAGTGTGAGCTTCATTGCTCCTTACCATAGCCCAATTCAGCCAGCGCGGAAAGGGCGATCTCCGCGTCGTCGAATGGAATGGTGCGGCCGGCCAGGATCTGCTCCTTCTCGTGGCCCTTGCCGGCCAGCAGAACCACATCCCCGGCCCTGGCCGCCTTGAGCGCCGTGCGAATCGCCGCGGCGCGATCCGGCTCGATGGTATAGCGAGCGCCGCTGGCCTTCAGTCCCGGCTCAATCTCGGCCAGAATCGCCAGCGGCTCCTCGGAGCGGGGATTGTCGCTGGTGGCCACCACAAAGTCGCTGCCTGCGCCCGCCGCCAGACCCATCTTCGGCCGCTTGCTGCGGTCGCGATCGCCGCCGCAGCCGAAGAGCGTAATAACGCGACCACCAGAGCGCCCCGTCATCTGCCGCGCCAAGGCAATCAGATTGCGCAACGCGTCTTCGGTATGGGCGTAGTCCACAATCACCGTGAAGGGCTGGCCCGCATCCACGGACTGGAAGCGGCCCGGAACCGGCTTGAGGCGCGGGATGGATTCCATGAGATCGGCAAACGGCACACCGTGCGCATGGGCAGCCGTCAAGGCGGCCAACAGGTTAAGAATGTTCACTTCGCCGGCCAGCCGAGACGTCACTTTGGCCGAGCCCGCCGGCGTTTCCAGCTCAAGAACCGCCCCGCCGGGGGTGAGTGTGTAGCTTGCCGCGCGCCAGTCGCCTTGGCCTATTCCATACGTGCGCACCTCCGCGCCTGCCTTCGTGGCCGCAGCGGCCAGACTCTCGCCGTACGGGTCGTGCGCGTTGATCACAGCCCCCCGCGGCGCTGGATAGACCGTGCCGTCGAAGAGCAACTGCTTGGCCGCGAAGTACTTCTCCATCGTCTGGTGATAATCCAAGTGGTCTTGCGTGAGGTTGGTGAAGACCGCCACGTCGAAGTTCACTCCCGCCGCCCGGCCCTGATCGAGCGCGTGGCTCGATACTTCGGTCACCAGTTCCGTGGCTCCACGGCCCACGCCCTCGGCCATCAGCTCGAACAAGTCCCTCGACTCGGGCGTGGTGTGCACGCTGGGCCTCACCTCGCCGGCCACGTGGTACTCGATCGTTCCCACCAGCACGGTAGTGCGGGCGGCCGCATTGAGCAGCGCCTCAAGAAGGAATGCCGTGGTGGTCTTGCCGTTGGTCCCGGTAATTCCTGTGGCCTTCATCTGGCGCTCGGGATGCCCAAAGAAGGCCGCCGAAGCCTGCGCCAGCGCCCGGCGTCCATTTTCCACCTCCAGCACCGGCAGGCCGGGCTGAAAAACCAGCAGGTGGTCGAACTTCTGCGCGGAGTCGGTGATAATGCCCAGCGCGCCAGCGGCGATGGCCTTTTCCACATAGCGATTGCCGTCGGTCGAGCCGCCCTTCATGGCCACAAAGACCGAACCGGGCCGCACGCGCCGCGAGTCGTATTCGACGCCCGTCACCGGCTGGACGGAGTCTCCGCCCGCGCCGACCGCGGTCACTTCCGCAGCTAATTCTTGCCAGTTCATCTCGTGCTTGATTGTAGATTGCCGGAGGCGCCATAGCGCTCAAAGAGCATGTCGGCCGCCAGCTTCGCTCCATCCCAGCGCGCCACAACATCGGCAAACGCGGCCGCCTTCGTCTTTGCCTGGTCGTCGTCGAGCAGCTTTGCGATCGCCGCCTGGATCGACCTGGACGGGTTCGCCGATTTCCGGATGCGTATTGCGAAGCCGAGCCGTTCGAGACAAGCCAGGTTGGCAACTTGTTCCATCTGCATGCCCACGCCGACAACAGGCTTGCCCGCCAGTGCGGCCGTCATGACCGTTCCAATACCTCCATGAATCAAAGCGAGGTCGGCCATTTTGTTGACCTGAAGCGCCGGAACCCAGTCGGTGACGAGAACATTGGGTGGAATACGAACTCCGGGGACCAGCCCGAGAAGAAACTTTACCGGAGCGATGACGCGGTAGGGCGCGCCCTCGAAGCTCTCCACAATTCTGGCAACAATCTCGGGGGTTCCGGAGCTGCCCATGGCGAAGTAAATGAGCGGCCTGTCTCTCGGTATGGAGTCAAGCTCCGTAGGAAGGTCAAATTCGCCTTGGGGAATGAGCGGGCCGATGAAATAGTGTTCGGGCGGCAGTTTCGCTCCGGAAAACTCCGGAGGTTCCGCAACCAAGGTGATGTCGCCGCGCCAGAATTCGAAGATCGAGCTGTAGCCCTTCACCCCGAAGTGCTTTGCGGCGCGGTTGACGGGATTGAGGAATCCGTATCTGATCCAGAAATTGATGAACAGCATCAGCGCCCAGTCGGCCCCCGCCTTCAACGGCGCAGGCCTAAAGTGGTCCGTCATGCCCGCGCCGTGGCGGAAGAACTCCGGAAGCCAAGTCGACTGGATCACCCAAACGACCGGAGTGTTAAGGACCCTGCAGGTCACCGGAATTGTGACGTACGACCCGGTCACTACGGCGACAGGCCGGAGGGTTTTGAGATAAGCTACCTCGCTTTCCACGCGCCTTATCATCTCGGAGTCGGTGAAGGCAGGCGCAAACTCCTCGCCTCGGTCCACTTTGGCAATGTGCTCGATCTTCTCGGCGGTGAGGCGCGGTTCGAGTCTCGTCAGGGCAAAGCCTTGTCTTTCGATCATCTTCTCGAAGTCGCCGCCGTCAGAGATGAAATGGACTTGGAAGGTCTGACTTGCGTCTGGATGGCGCTCGATTCCCTTGGCGATCTCTACCATACGGCTGGTTTCGGCGAGATTGAACGCACAGGGCGCAAAAAGAAGAACTCGTTTTGCCATTGTCCCGCTCCCGCCAGCATTGTACCGGTTG
>JBEKCX010000043.1:0-11866 GCA_050014655.1 Occallatibacter sp.
GGCTACCAGCCCAACCTGGCCACCGAGATGGGCGAGCTGCAGGAGCGCATCACATCCACCAGCAAAGGCTCGGTCACGAGCGTGCAGGCCGTCTACGTGCCCGCCGACGACTTGACCGACCCCGCCCCGGCGACGACCTTCGCCCACCTGGACGCGACCACCGTCTTGAGCCGCCCGCTCTCCGAGCTGGGAATCTACCCGGCCGTCGATCCGCTGGCATCCACCTCGCGCATTCTCTCCGCGCGCATCGTGGGCCAGGATCACTACGACGTGGCCCAGGGCGTGAAGAAGATTCTGCAGCGCTACAAGGATTTGCAGGACATCATCGCCATTCTGGGCATCGACGAGCTATCCGAGGACGACAAGCTCACCGTGGGGCGGGCGCGCAAGGTGCAGAAATTCCTGTCGCAGCCCTTCCACGTGGCCGAGCAGTTTACCGGCATCCCTGGGGCGTATGTGAAGGTAGCCGACACGGTGCGCAGCTTCAAGGAGATTATTGCCGGCAAGTACGACGATATTCCCGAGCAGGCCTTCTACATGAAGGGCGCAATCGAGGAAGTATTGGAAACGGCCGAGAAGTTGAAGGCGACGGTGTAAAGGCAGAGATCAGAGATCAGGGGTCAGGGGTTAGGTTTCAACCCTGGCATCAACATTGCTCAGTAATGAGCGGCTGAGAACGGCTGAGGACAGGGACAGGCTTGTAGCGAATGTGGGATTCGGGGCTTTTCTAACCCCTGATCCCTAACCCCTAATCCCTGGCGACTGAAAGGAGCCCATGGCAGACGAGACAAACCAACTGCGCGTCCGGCTGGTCACTCCCGAGCGCACGCTCTTCGAGCACGCTGCCTCGGCGGTCGAACTGCCGGCAAAGTCGGGCTGCATGGAGGTGCTCTACGGGCACGCGCCGCTGGTGGCCGAGTTGGGCGCCGGCGACGTAGTTGTGCACGGCGGTGCGGATGGCGATTCCGGCGGCTCTCAAAGCACTACTCGCTACAACGTCAGTTGGGGCTTTGTCGAGGTGCTGCCCGACCGGGTCACGATTCTGGCTTCGGACGCCCTCAAGCCGGAGGAGATCGACGTGCCCCGCGCCCACGAGCAACTGGAGCGCGGCCAAAAGCAGTGGAACGAAGCCGGCGACAGCGAAGACGCCTACACCGAGGCTCTGCACGTTATCGCGGAAGCCGAAGCCAAGCTGGCCACGGCGGCGGAAAAGCGCTGAAGTCTCTTCGCAAATTGCTGTTTCCAATCAGAAAGGCCCTGCCAGTGCTTGCAGGGCCTCTTCATTGCCGGTTGGACGCGGCGGAAACTTTCACTGCTTCAGAATCCACGCCGCGATCTTGTCCAGCGCGACCGGGGAGATGGTCTCTTCACTCACCGCATACTCTGTGGGCGAGCCGGTCTTGGCCGTCTGGAAGAGGTGGTTCAAGCCCGGCAGCTCGTCGATCTCGAAGTGCTTGTTGCCTCCTTCCTCCAATGCCTTCTTGATGGCGGGCAGGTCCAGCGCGGGCGGGACCTGCAAGTCCTTTTCGCCGTCGAGCACGAGCACCGGACAAGCCACCTTGCGCAGGGCCGTCGCCGGATCGTAGGTGAGCGTGTAGCGCCACCACGGCGACATGAGCTGCTGGATCGAGGCGTCCATCATAGCTTCGGGCGCCTGTCCAGCCAGCTTCGCTCGCAGTTCCTTTTCAAGGACTGCGTCGTCCTTCTCCGTTTCCACGAGCGTGAACAGCTCCCGCTGCCGGACGGCGTCCTGCGCGGCCTGTTCTTTGGTCACTCCCATTGCTTCCTCGATCAGGCGTTTTTGCTCCACAATGAGCTGGTCCCCAGGCACGCCTGGTCCCGCCATCAGCACGATGAAGCGGACGCTCGGATCGCCGGCCGCCACCATGGGAGCAATCATTCCGCCTTCGCTGTGGCCGATGAGGCCGATCCGATGGGGATCGGCTTCGGGACGCGACTTGAGGAAGGCGACGCCCGCCTCGGCATCCGTGGCAAAATCGGCGGTGGTGGCTTTGGCGAGGTCTCCGGTGGACTTGCCGATGCCGCGCTTGTCCGCCCGCAGCACGACAATTCCTCTGCGGGTGAGATAGTCGGAGAGGACCAGGAAAGGCTTGTGGCCGAAGCAAGTCTCGTCGCGGTCGTTCGGTCCCGAGCCGGAGATCAGCAGCACGGCGGGAAACGGCCCCTTGCCGGGCGGAATGGTGAGCGTGCCGGCGAGCGTGTTGCCTGCCGCCTTGTTGGCGTAAGTTACTTCCTCTTCGTGATAGGGGTACGGTTTGACCGGATTCTGCGGGTGGCGAACTTGCAGCTCGGCTTGATCCTTGATGCGCTTCAGGGCCAGCGGCAGGGGGTTGCCCCCTTGCGTAAACGTGCCATCGATGGATGTCAGGTCCGCGCCGATCTTGCCGTCAAAGACCACGCCAAGGGAGTCGATGGTGAAATTCAGCGAAGTCCCGCCGCGCTTGATCGAGGTGGCGGGAATCCACCCCGGGCCCTGGTCGGGGCTTTGCAGGGAAGCGGCCAGGCCGTCCGAGGCATTGAATATCCTGATAACGAGGCGCAGCTTGACGGCGCCGGCATCGAGCGTACCCAGCCACTTGCCATCGATATCCGAGGGCGGCGCAACGCGCTTGAGGTTGAGCGCGAGCGGCGTGCCCTGCGACCACGTGCCGTCGATCTCCGTCGCATCCTTGTTGACCGTGCCTTCATAGACGCCGTGGACGGCATCCAAGGTCAGCTTCAGCTTGGAGTCGCCGAGAGTGATGGCGCTGACCGGGATGCCGTCTGCGCCCTGATCGACGCTGTCCATGGTTGCCGTGAGCGTTCCATCCTTGGCCGCGGAGATGTGAAGAACCTGCCGGAGTTGGACGCTGCCGGCGTTCAGCGTTCCCTCCCAATCCCCGGCGATTTGCGATTGCGCGCGGCAAAGCGGCGACAGAGCCAGGGCCGCCAGCGACAGGATTGCGAGTTTTCGTACGATCGTGCTTTTCATCGATCTCCTAACCTTCAAATGTTCGCCGTTGGCGGGACTGCTATTTTGCCTGGTCTTTCTGGCGCTTGAGGGCCAGCGGGAACGCGTGGCCCATCTGCGTAAATGTGCCGTCGATGGAACTCAGGCCCGCGCCGATCTTGCCTTCATAGGCAATGCCAATCCCGCTGAAGGAAATGGTGAGCGAGCTGCCGCTGCGCTTGATGGAGGTGGCCGGAATCCACTGCGGGCCCTGGTCGGGACTTTGCAGCTGCGCGGTCAGGCCGTCCTGAGTGTTGACGATCTTGAATACGATGCGCAGGTTGACGGCGCCGGCATCCAATGTGCCCAGCCAACTGCCGTCGATATCAGAGGGCGCGGCGGGCTTGGACGCCGCCGCGATTGGCACTGAGCCGCGCTTGAAGTTGAGTTCAAGCGGCTGGCCCTGCGACCAGGCGCCGTCGATCTCGGTTGCATCCTTGTTCACTGTGCCTTCATACGCGACATGAGCGGCATCGATAGTGAAGGCGAGCTTGGAATCCTTGAGCGAGATTGCGGTCACCGGAATGCCGTTGACGCCCTGGTCCACGCTGTCGAATGTTGCCGTGAGGCCGCCGTCATTGGCCGCCGTAATGTGCAGGGCAAGGCGGAGTTGAGCGCCGCCGACATTCAATGTACCCAGCCAATCTCCGGCGATTTGCGATTGCGCGCGGCAGAGCGGCGAGAGAGCCAGGACTGCCAGCGACAGAATTGCGAACTTGCTTACGATTGCGCTTTTCATCGATCTCCTAGAATCTGTGCGGAGGGCGGTATCGCTTTCCTCCGCGGCTTTGCGGTTGACTTCAGGAACAGGACGAGAGACTGGCCAGCGGCCAATCCCTGCCAACAGACTCTACGCACCAGCGGGCGGAGAAGTTCAGGCGCCAGAGGAGTGAGCGTGCCGATCGCCTTCTCCATCCGCGGTTGCAAGGCCGTCTTCGAGTTCGCCGCGCCGATCCAGTTGCTTGTAATAGACAAGCGAATAAGCCCAGGCCGCCAGGCCCGGAACCATCAGAGCCAGCACCGCGCCGACATAGAGGCCGGCGATCGAAAGCGCCAGCCCGGCGAGGCCGCACGCCACGAATGTCTTGGCTGCAAAGCGATGCGTGGCATTCCAGACGCGCTCGCTGGCTAGCGTCCACGGCGTTCTGACTCCGAGATAGAAGTTCCGGCGCAGCTTGCCCATCAGGTTGCCGAAAAGGACGACGAACAGGCAAACTCCGCTCAGGATCGCCCGGCCCATATCGATCGCGCGACCGCTGTCGGCCCAAAGCATGGCGGCGTACAGATAGGCCATCATGCCGAAGCACAGCAGCATCACCTGATGGTAGGTTGACCAGAAGGCATCCATTTGGAAGCGCTTGGGCGAGAGCCAGGGGAACAGCCAGGTAAGCACCATCACCATGGCCATGAAGCCTGGGCCGAAGAAGCAGAACGCCAGCTTGGGCGCGTAGCGGTCGGGCTCCATATGGATGTTCCAGTGGGTGGGAACCCGGGCCGGGAGGTGAGGGTAGAGAACCACCGTGGCCGCTATTGCCGCGGCGATGAGCAGGATTTCGAAGAGAAAAACCTTGCGTGTCATTGCCTTTCCGTTCCTTTCCGTTTGCCGTCGCCAATCAGGTCCATGGCCCAGGCCATGAGATCCTCGACTACGGTGGTGTTCAGCCCGTACCAGATCTGCTGGCCCTCGCGGCGGCTGGTAATCAGGTCGGCCTCCTTCAACACGGTGAAATGGTGCGACATGGAGGGCTTGGTCATGTCGAATCTCTCCGCCAGGGCTCCGGCGGTCATCTCTCCCCGGCGCAGCAGGGCGAGGATCTCCCGCCGGGTGGGGTCGGCCAGCGCTTTGAATGCCTCGTTGCTGCTCATGGTATGATTAGACTGCCTCCTAATTAGATTGTTGTCTAAATATAAGCGCCGGAGGATTCCCTGTCAAGCGCCTGGAGAGAATTGTTTCTTGCGGGGGATCGGGACAATCCGGGCGGGTTGGCCCGAGACCGCGCGCCAGCCAACGGCGAACTGTTCCCTATTCCCTAGTCCCTAGTCCCTGTTCCCAGCTCCCTGTCTTGCAATACCATGGAGCCATGCACGTTCTCTCGGCAGCCGAGATGCAAGCCTGCGACCGCGAGACAACCGAGCGATTCGGGGTTCCGTCGCTGGAGCTGATGCGGGCCGCGGCGGCGGCAGTGGCGGCGTTTGCGCGAGGGAGTTTTCCGCGCGCGCGGCGCGTGACAGTGCTGTGCGGCCGAGGGAACAATGGCGGCGACGGCATGATGGCCGCGCGGCTGCTGGCCGGGGCCGGGCTGGAGGTAACCACGCTGCTCCTGGGCGCGCCCGATGGGCTGGCCGGCGACGCTTCCCAGGCCTGGCGCGAACTGTCGAGCCCCGCGCACGGTCTCATCCACATCGTCGCGACGGAGGAGGATTTGGCCCGCTGCAACCGCGCCCTTGAAGCCGACCTGATTGTAGACGCCGTGGTGGGCACGGGATTCAAACCGCCGCTGAAAGGCCTGGCGCTGGCGGCGCTCAACTGGCTGAAGGGCAGCCGCGCGCCCGTCCTCGCCGTCGATCTGCCCTCCGGCTGGCCGGCCGACGAGACCAGCGCAACCCTGGCCAGCTCCGAAGCCAGCCCGGTCTTTCCCGCCGATGCGGTTGTGACCTTTACCGCACCCAAGCCGGCGCACGTCTTTGGACAGTTGACCCGGCGCTGGGATCAGCCCATCGTGGTGGCGCCCATTGGTTCGCCCAGAGCCGCCGTCGCCTCTGCGCTGGACCCCGATTCTCTCCGATTGCATTGGGCTGGTTCGGCGCTGGCGCTTACCCAGGCGCCGCGCGCGGCGACGGCCAACAAAGGCAACTTCGGCCACGTCCTCGTAGTGGGCGGGACGATGGGAACGGCTGGGGGCAAGTCGGGCGCGCCGGCCATGGCGGCGCTGGCGGCGTTGCGAGCCGGCGCGGGCCTGGTCACGGCGGCGGTTCCGGCCCCGGCGCTGGAGTTGGTGGCCGCGGTTGCGCCGGAGCTGATGACCTTCCCGCTGGCGGCGATTCCGGCCGGAGAAACTGCGGCGGCAAACCTTGCCCCGCAGGTTCTGGCTGCTTTGATGGACGGCAAGACCGTGCTGGCCATTGGTCCCGGGCTGGGGCAGAGCCCGCAGACGGTCAAGTTCACCACCGGACTGCTCTTCGCCAGCCAAATTCCGGCGGTCATCGACGCCGACGCGCTCAATATTCTGGCTGCCAAGCCGTCGCTGCTGGCCGAACTGATTCGCCGCGGCGAGCGCACGCTGGTGCTCACGCCGCACCCCGGCGAGATGGCGCGGCTGGCGGGAATCACGGTGGCTGAGGTGCAGGCCAACCGGCTGGAAATTGCGCGCGGCTTTGCCCAGCGCACCGGTGTCACGCTGGTGCTCAAAGGCGCGCGGACGCTGATCGCCCATCCCGATGGCAGCGTGGCCGTGAACACCAGCGGCAATCCCGCCATGGCCAAAGGCGGCAGCGGCGACCTGCTCACCGGGCTGGTGGCCGGGTTGCTGGCGCAGTACCCCGCCGAGGCGGCGCGAGCGGTGGAGGCAGCGGTTTATCTGCATGGATTGGCCGCCGACCTGGCCATCCGCGATGCCGATCAGCACACATTGCTGGCCACGGACACTCTTGCCCATCTTTCTCGCGCTTTTCGCTTTCGCTGGCGCGGTCCGAACGGGTATGTTTGGTTGCAGGGGCTTCCGGCTGAGTGGTCGCCGGCCACGGCCCAACGCGAGGCCGCCCCATGAGCAACGCCCCAGGCAGGATTCCCGAGGAAGAAGACCGGATGCACGAGTTCACCACCCTCAGCGGCGCGGATACCATCGAGGTGGGCCGCAAGCTCGTGCGCCTGCTCAGACCCCCGCAACTGCTGATCCTACGCGGCGATCTGGGTACCGGCAAGACCACGCTGGTGAAGGGCATCGCCCAGGCCCTCGACGCCGCCGAGGCGGACGAGGTGACCAGCCCGACCTTCACCCTGATTCACGAATACGTCGGCGCGCAAGACGGCAAGCCGGTGAAGCTCTTTCACCTGGACGTGTACCGTCTGGAAGGCGAGCGGCAGCTTGAAGCGCTCGGCCTGGACGATCTGCTGACTGCGGACGCATTGGTGCTGGTGGAGTGGGGCGAAAAGTTCAAGAGCATCCGCAAGAAATCCACCGGCGAGATTGCAATCACCTCCGTCGGCGGCGACGCGCGCAAGATTACGGTGACGCTGAAGGAGTAGTGCGCAAGTCCCTGTTTCTTCCTTTTCCCATCTTCTGAAAATGCCATGAACCGGGGTTTTTTCGGGGGTTCATTGTTTACCATTTCGACAACATGTCAGCTATTGACTCATGCCTATATATTATTTATTATGAATGACATACAGAACTCTGTAGCCCGGGAATGCGCCCAGAAAATGGGCATTTTCCGGGGGGAGGGGGGGTAGGGGTACGGACTGATCACTGACCACTGACCCCTGTCCTTCATTCCATTGTGCGCCGGGGGAAGGTTATTATCCGCAACCGGCGGAGGGGCAAGGTTGTGGATTCCCAGGTCCCAAAATCTGGACCTGGGGCACCCGCCAGTCGTCGCAATGGGCGTTATCTGGACCAACGTGATCAAGTTCCGGCAACTTCCGGATACAGGTGATACTTCCCCGATGCAGCATTGGACCGTTATCAAAATACCGTCAGATAGAACTCTGCAGGCGACCACTGACCGCCCATTCGGTTTAAGGACTTACATCGTTGGAAGATGATTTCGCATGGCTTTGTCAATTGGAAAGCCGCGAGTTCCTTACTGAGAGGACACTTTCAAGTGTTGCGAGAATGCGTTTGTTAGCTTCTTCGTCTTTAACAGTGAGCCTGAGAGCCCGTAACCCTACCTCGCATCCCATCGAAGATACGTCGCGAAGGAAAATGCCTCGCCTCCTGGCTTCGTTCAGCACCGCAGCTGCAGGTGGTTGATCCGGCTCAAGGTGAAACATCACAAAATTCGCCTGCCCAGGCACTATCTCATGGATACCGATGCCTCGAAGCCCTTCAGTCAACTGCTGACGGAGTTTGCGTGTTTCCTGGTAACGGTCCTGATAGTATGCGCTGTCGCCAAGCGCCTTGACCGCGGCAACCTGCGCAGGAAGGCTCACTGCCCATGGCGGAGTGATCGGAACCAGGTCTGAGAGTTGTCGGAGAGACCCACAGAGATAAGCTACCCGCATGCCGCTCAAAGCATAGACCTTCGACATCGTTTTGCAGACGATGGCATTCTCACTTGCTGCGGCGAAGCGCTCGAGGGACTCGTCTGAGCCCACATATTCTATGTACGCCTCATCCACCCAGACCCTGGTGCTTCGGGGGATGCGGGAAAGGATCTCTTTCAGCCTTAGGCGAGGGATGTGTTGTCCGGTGGGGTTGTTCGGATTGACGAGAACGATCAGGTCGTAGCCCAGCGCGGCCCGCGCCCGGAGTTCTTCAAGGTCCACGACGTACCTGTCTCGCCTCGGCAGGACCATTCTGTCGACCTGGCAGCCAATCACGTTTTCGAGGACATGGACATATTCCCCGTACATGGGGTCCAGCACAAGCACTCGGGAGTTTCGGTTCAGCCATTGCCGAAACGCAAGGTAAATCAGATTGGATGAGCCGGCTCCGGGCAATATGTTCTCCTCGCTCACTCCCCGATGCCGCGCGATGGCCCTCCTCAACCCTTCGCATTGAGTCGGAGGCGATGTTCTCATCAGCCATGGCAGGTGCTCACGCAGGGCATTCAGCGCAGCTGGAGAAGGCGGAAACCAGGCATCGAGTACATCGGCGTTCACGATCGAGTCTCTGCGCTCCAATGTCTCGAAGTCTGTGCCAATGGCATCGAAGAACGCACCGCCGTGAAAGCAGCATGGTGGTTTGGAGAAAGGAAACGGAAGGCCCCATTCCAACTGCTTCTCCAGTTTCCGATAAAAGGAGCGGCGGCGCTCAGCAGTTGCGCGCAGTTGCTGAATCGAAGCGCTGAGGAGCTCAAAGGTCACAGCCCCAGCCTTGATCCGACAACCCAGAGGCTTGAACCCATGCTTCAGATAGATGCTCAGCACTTCGATACGCCCCATCGCGACAAGATGCGTGCCGCCTCTCTCTTCCGCCCATCGCCCGGCCGCATACATCAAAGCTGCAGCGAGCCTGGCGCCACGGTGCGGCCGCGCGACGGTGAGGATTCGTATTTCGTACAAACCCTCGTCAAACGAAAGATCTGCGTTCTCTCGCGCCAAATACTTGTCAATCGAGTACCTCCCGAAACCCGGAGGAGTGATGCTGATGAAGCCCACCAGCTGGCCGTCAACCTTGGCCACGATGTACTCGTTAAATCCGTCAAGCGAATCGGTCAGCATGCGGTTGTGGGTCGTCGAGTGCTGGTGCAATTCCTCAGCATAGACCTCGTGCCGCAATGCATAGATGGAGTTTCGATCGGAATCAGAAGCGATGGATATCCGGGCTTGCGGGGAAAGCCGACTCGACACGCCTTTTTGCCTCACACTCTTGTTGTTCTGGTTTGTTTCGTATCGGTCTTCGCAGGGTTGTGTGAGCACGTCTCAATTCCTCGAGTGAAGTAGCGTTCGAGGGTGATTATAACGACGATTCAAATTACAGGTTGAACGCTTAGTACACTTTCGAGAGTGTCACAATGCGGAGGGGGTATCAAAGTAGCGTCTCAGTTCGCCGCGAATTTAGTCCGCATGCACGGGAAAGACAATTGCCTTGATCTGCCTGAAGAAAACAGGGAGCGCAACGAAGTGAGCGTCGCAAATGGTTGCGTTAGCCATCTCGAGTCCGCCGCTCTGCCTCGCCCGTATTGCCCCCCCCGAAAGTCGGCATCGCGGAGGTTTCTTGTGGCTCGACGCTGCTTCGAGGGGAGGACCGGCTGCGCGGCGGTTCCCGCTGTAGAGGCGGATTCCGGGCGCGGCTTCGCCGCGTGGATTGATTTTCCAAAGACGGGTTCGATTGGGATTTGCGGGGGTTGAAACCCCCGCCTCCCTCCGGTGCGGGTTCGAGGCACGCTTCGGCAGGCTCAAAAGAGGCCTTGAAGCCGTGGCCTTTCAAGGCGGCGAAGGGCGGCCGCAGGTCCTTCGACCCGGTCGCCGCGGCGGATACGGTCCGTGGGGTGGAACAGGCGATGATTCACCGTCACTGCGCCGCACAGCCAGCGGAGGGCCGCGCTTTCCTGACAGCTCCGTGGCAACTCCCGCGGCGAACTGATGCCGCGAATGCAGGCGCACAGCCGCAGCGCATGGCAATGAAAGGAATCACGCGGGAGACCTACGCTGGGAAGAGAGAGTCCGAGGGGCGCGGCACGGCGACCAGGCGGGCGCCGGCGAGCGTGTATCCCTCGGCATGGGCCAGGCGCTTGATCTCCAAAACCAGTTCCACGTCGCGGCGGCGGTAAAGCCGCTGGCCGGTTCCGCTCTTGTTGGGCTTGAGCTGGGGAAACTGCGTCTCCCAAAAGCGCAGCACGTAGGTTTCGAGGCCGCAAATCTCGGCCACATCTCCAATCTTGAAGTACAGGCGGTTGGGGATCGCCGGGGGCGGGTCGGAGGCGCGCTTCTTGGACAGTTGCGTAGCCATGAAAGTGACGCGAGGGACGCCGCAAGCGGCGCGGCAACCTCACTGCTAAGCAGTATAGGCCACAAATTGCACCATTTGTGAAGCGAAATCGACGACGGGATCCGATCTTTGTGGGAAACGCGAGGCGGAACGCTCCGGCTCGGCCATTCGCCGTCCGCAACATGATCTTTCCAGCAGAGATTTGCCGATCCGTGCTATACTCAGCATAATCGTAGAATTCGATCTGAAGTTCCTGCCTGTTCTGGTTACCGCCTACTCGCAAACTTCCACATTGCGTTCGCGGTAAATCAGCAAAGAGGAGCAACACACAGAATGGAAACAGGCACAGTCAAGTGGTTTAACGACGCCAAGGGATTTGGATTTTTGAGCCGCGAAAACGGCGAGGACGTCTTCGTCCATCACACCGCCATCCAGTCGAGCGGCTTCCGCTCGTTGCAGGAAGGCCAGAAGGTTCAGTTCAACGTGACCAAGGGTCCCAAGGGCTGGCAGGCTGAGAACGTTCAAGTTGTCTAGTTCAGGGCGCCCGATTCAAGCCTTGCGGGGTAAACCAGCCCGGCAGCGCGGATGAGTTCGGCATCACGATTACGCACACAGGAAAGGGACGGCAGCGCTGCCGTCCCTTTTTTGCGTTTGGCGTCAAACTCAGAGCTTCTGAATAGAACTGGGCTGCCGGTCTGAGCCTCTTAGCGCTCACCAGCCGACTGACCCCCGACCCCTGATCTCTGATCTCTGTTTTGCTACGCGGCCGGCTTGAGGCTCTTCATGCTCACCTGCGGGATCGCCGGGTGCATCCCTGCCTTATTCGTCTCGTGGGTACCCAGGTACTGCAGCACGTCGTTGATGGAATCTTCAAAGCGCGAGCCGGTCTTGTGGGTGGCTTTTACGCCCTTGGCCACAAGCTGGCAGACTTCAAAGCGGTTCATTCCCTGGGCAAGCGCGCGATGGATCTTGTCGGAACGCATGACGAACTCCGGTCAACAGGTTGAGGGTTGGTTGCTGCGTGGGGTGCGGAGCTCGTCAGAAGCGGAAGAACGGCCGTAGCCGAGCAGGCTGGTCACTTTCTGGTCTAACTTCATTGTACGCTGGAAATGCCTGCGGCGCCGTATCCCTTCGCCGGACGCGCAGGGCCGACGCATCTTAATTCCCGAGCAGTTGTAGCAGGTAGTCATTGTCCCAACCGGCCTTGAGGCGCTTGCCTTTGATTCCAAGCGTGCAGGTTTTGTCCTGTTTGAGCAGGTTAAGG
>JBEKCX010000044.1:0-13282 GCA_050014655.1 Occallatibacter sp.
ATGACGTTGGCTCCTTCCTCCGGGCAATGGCTTAAAACACACACCGCCAATCTACCCGCCAGACCGAGCCAACGTCGTCATGAAATCAAGCGGAGTCCGCCGCGGCGGCCGCAGTCGAAGGATCTGCGGTTGCATTCCTCACTTATGGGATGAATTTCTGACTCCGGACACTTGCTTCATGTCGAACGCCAGCGGCAGCAGCGCAGAGAACGGCATGACCCGCACTCCGCCCTCCGCGGGAAAGATCACCGGAGCATCGGGTAAGATGAACTCGGCCAGAACCTGGCGGCAGGCGCCGCAGGGCGGGCTGGGCGCACCGTTCAAGTTGGCGACGGCAACAGCCTCGACGCGGATAGCGGGGCCGAACCGGGAGACGGCCTGGACCAGCGCCGCCCGCTCGGCGCAGATGGTCAGTCCATAGCTCACAGTCTCGACGTTGGTTCCGGTGACAACCTCGCCGTTGGTCAGCCTGAGGGCCGCGCCCACCCGGAAGCCGGAGTAAGGCGAGTAGGAATTGAGCGCCGCCCGGCGCGCCTCTTCGAGCAGCTCTTCCAGCGCGGCCTCCGGCGGTTGCTGATCGTTCATTGTGTCTCCAATGCACTTTGAGCGTGCGATCTGAGGCTAAAGCATCCTCGCGCCCGCTGTACATGGGGTGCGGTTCCGAGATTTCCCGCCCGCTCCCTGATCCCTGATCTCTGATCCCTGTTCCCTACTCCCTATGCCCTATCCCTCATGTTGAGCCTCTTCTTTCCGATAAAGGACTTGGTGCTCACTGTGCCGGGGCCGTCGATCCTGGCTGGGCGGATGCGTGGACCGGAATGGCATTGGACGAACTGACGAGGGAGTTCCTGATCGAGAGCCAGGAGGGGCTGGACCGCATGGAGCGGTGCCTGACCGAGCTGGAGGAGCGGCCCACGGATGCCGGTCTGATCGGGGATATCTTCCGTTCCGTGCATACCATCAAGGGAACCACCGGTTTCCTCGGATTCACGCGGCTGGAGAAGCTGGCCCACTCCGGCGAGAACCTGCTCGGGCTGCTGCGCGAGGGCAAGCTGACCGCCGACCGCCCGACCATCACCGGGCTGCTGAAACTGATGGACGGTCTGCGCGCGATCCTGAAGGCCATCGAAGTGGAGAGCAGCGAGGGCGACGGCAACGACGTTGAGCTGATCGCCCTGATGGGAGAGTTGCAGGCCCCCGCCAAGGCGCAAACCAAGCAGCCGGTCCGCCTCAGAGCCGGAGCGCATCCGGCCCCCGCGGATGCAGGCGAACCTCAGCTCGCGCAGCCGCTCACAGCCGCGCTGGAGCACTCCTCGCTGGCCACGGCCGCAGCGCATCCTGCGGCCCCATCGCCAGACGAACCGGCGTTGGAAGTGCCCTCCGCAACCGCCGCGCAGGCGCCGCAGCAGGTGGAAGCCGCGCAAGAGACATTTGCCGCGCCGGCCGCCAAAGCGTCCGTCGAAACTGAAAGCAATGACGCCAAGCTGCGCGCGCCGGCCATGCTCGCCGGGACGGCGGCTGAAAGTACGCTGCGCGTTGACATTACGCTGCTGAACCGGATGATGAACCTGGTGGGCGAGTTGGTGCTGACCCGCAACCAGGTGCTGCAGGCCACCGCCGCCGATCCCAGCATGACCACCTGCGCGAGAGCGTGATGAAGGCCCGCATGCAGCCCGTCTCGAACATCTTCTCCAAGATGCCGCGCCTGGTGCGCGACCTCTCGCAGGCGCTTGGCCGGCACGTCCGGTTGCACGTCGAGGGCCAGGACACTGAGCTGGACAAGAGTCTGCTCGAGGCCATCAAGGACCCCCTCACTCATGCTGTCAGGAACTCGCTGGATCACGGCATCGAGCCGCCCGAAGTGCGCCAGGCAGCCGGCAAGGACCCCGAGGGAACCCTGAAGCTGCGCGCCAGCCAGGAGGGCAGCCACGTGGTCATCGAGGTCTCCGACGACGGCGCCGGCATTGCCGTCGAGAAGATTCGCCAGAAGGCCATCGAACGCGGGTTCATCACCCCCGACCGGGCTGCGCAACTGGCCGAGCGCGAGTTGCTGCAACTCATCTTTGTGCCCGGCTTCTCCACCGCCGCCGCCGTAACCAACGTGAGCGGGCGCGGCGTGGGGATGGATGTGGTACGCACCAACGTCGAAAAGATCGGCGGCAAAGTCGAAATCGACTCCCGCACCGGCAAGGGCACCACGCTCAGAATGCGGATTCCGCTCACCCTGGCTATCATTCCGGCCCTCATCGTCCGCAGCCTGCACCAAAGCTTCGCGCTTCCCCAGGGCGCGCTCTCTGAGCTGGTGCACATCCCCCCCGAGCAGGCCGCGGCGGCCATCGAGTGGATGGAGGGCGCGCCCCTCTACAGGCTGCGCGGCAAGCTGCTGCCCCTGGTCTTTCTCGATCGGCTGCTGATGCCCGGCGGCGAGCACAAGCCTACGACCGAGCGCGACAACTTCATCGCCGTTTTGGATGCCGACGGACGCCGCTTCGGCCTGGTGGTGGATGGACTCGCCGATCCCGAGGAGATCGTGGTCAAGCCCCTCTCCGCCGTTCTCAAGGATATCGGCCTCTATTCCGGCGCAACCGTGCTGGGCAACGCCGATCTGGCCCTGATTCTGGACCCTGGTTCAATCGCCATCCGCGCCGGCATCGCCATGAGCGCCGACGAAGAAGAGAGAGCCCGCGCCGCCGAACGGGAGATCGACGCCGACGCCGCCAAGAGCCTCGAGTATCTGCTCGTTGAAGCTTCCGGGCGGAGGGCCGCGGTGCCCCTGGCCGATGTGCTGCGCATCGAGCAGCTTCCGCTCTCCCGCATCGAGTACGTCAGCAACCGGCCGGTGCTCAACTTCGAGGGCCAATTGCTGCCCGTCGAGGACGCGGGCGGCGTGCTGGATCCCGCCGAGGGCGATCCCGCGCCGCTGGGCGGCGCCGAACGCAAGATCATTGTTGTCGTCTGCCGCGAAGGCAAACGCCATGTGGGCATTGCCGTATCCCATGTGCTCGATGTGGCCGCCGGCGGCGACCTCTTCGAGGCCGGAACCAGCAGGCGTACCGGCGGCGTGACCCAGCTGAAAAGCCGCGTCACCGGCATCATTGACTTGGGCGGCGTGGCGTGCTTGCCGGCTGAGGAGAGCGCGCCCAGCGAATTTGGCGAGTTTGCGGAGGCCGTGAGATGAGCGCAGCAGCAACGGCATTGAATCGCAAGGGCAACGCGGCGGCGACGCTGGCGGAGATGTGTTCCGTGCGCCTGGGGCAGACCCTGTTCGGCGTGCCCATCACTCACATTCTGGAGATTGTGGGCGCGGCGCGCCCGCAGCCCGTTCCTCTGGCGCCGCCATTCGTGGGCGGGCTGGTGCACTATCGCGGCGATGTGCTCACCACCGTGAGCCTGCGCTATTTGCTTGGCTTGGGGCCCAAGGACGGTCCCCAGGACATTCTGGTTCTCGAGAGCTCGGGCGGATGCTTTGGCCTGCTGGTGGACTCGGTCGGCGAAGTGCTGACGGTTTCGTCGGCCGACTACGAGCCCAATCCCTCGATTCTCGACGAGCGCCGCAAGGCGTTGTTTGCAGGCGCGTACAAGCTAAAGGACAGCCTGCTCGTGATGCTGGACCCTGAGCGGCTCGACCCCATGAGGCTGGGTAGAACAAAGGCCGCGTAGGCGGATTCTGCCGGGAGGCGATCATGCGGGCACTGATTGTCGACGATTCCCGCTTTGTGAGGGGCTTCTTGCGCGGCCTGCTCGAGGAGCGCGGTTTCGAGTGCGCCGAAGCCGCCGACGGTCAGTCCGGCCTCGACTGCCTCAATGCCGGCGTGCCCTTCGATCTTGCGCTGGTGGATTTGAATATGCCCGTAATGGACGGCCTGGAGATGCTCAAGCGCCTGCGCACGGAGGGATTCAGCGAGATGAAGGTGATGATTGTGACCACCGAAGCGGAGAACGAATTCATCCTTCGCGCCTTGGATGCCGGCGCCGACGAATACCTCATGAAGCCCTTCGGCGACGTGGCGTTCAGCGAAAAGCTGGCCATGCTCGGCCTGGTGGAGGACTGAGCGATGATGCCCGGCCGCCGTACCCGCATCCTCATCGTGGACGACTCGGCAGTAATGCGCAGCCTGCTGCGCTCCGTGGTTTGCGCCGAAGAGGGCCTCGAGGTGGCCGGGATCGCGGCGGACGGGGAATCGGCTTTGAGCGCCATTGAATCGCTTCACCCCGACCTGATCCTCCTGGATGTCGAGATGCCGGTGATGGACGGGCTGGCCACGCTCCGGCAGATGCGCGCGCGAGGACACAGAATCCCGGTGATCATGTGCAGTTCGCTTACCCAGCGTGGCGCCCAGGTGACCATCGAGGCTCTGGCCTGCGGCGCTGCGGACTATGTAACCAAGCCGGCCGGGCAAGCCGGCCGCGAGGCGGCTACCCTCGCCCTGGCCCAGGAGCTGATTCCCAGGATTCGTGCGCTTACCAGCCAGTTGCAATCCCAGCCGCAACCGGCCCCGCCCTTCGTGCCGCGATCTCCCCTCGCGCCGCCCATGCTGCCGGTCCATAAGCCGCAGCCCGCCTCGTCGCTCCCGCTCGTTCTGGCCATCGGGGTTTCCACCGGCGGACCTGCCGCGCTTGACGTTCTGCTGCCCGCGCTTCCTGCCAACTTTCCCCTGCCGGTGCTCATCGTGCAGCACATGCCGGAGCTGTTTACCAAGCTGTTTGCCCAGCGCCTCGACGGCCAATGCCCCTTGCGCGCCCGCGAAGCCGCGGAAGGCGATCCGGTGCGCGCCGGCGTCATCTACATCGCGCGCGGCAACTGGCACTTGGAGGTGCTGGCGGCCCTGCGTCTCGGCCTGCCGCCAACCCTCCACCTCAATCAGAAACCGCTTGAGAATCACTGCCGCCCCGCCGTCGATGTGCTCTTTCGCTCCGTGGTCGAGGTCTATGGCTCGGGCGTGCTGGCCGTGGTGCTCACCGGCATGGGCGCCGACGGGTTGGCCGGCTGCCGCGCCATTCGCGACCGCGGCGGAACCGTGCTCGTCCAGGACGAGGCCACCAGCACCGTCTGGGGAATGCCGGGCGCGGTGGCCGGCGCCGGTCTGGCCCACCATGTGCTTCCACTTCAGGCCATCGTCCCTGAAATCCTCCGCATTGTCGGCCGAAGCTCGGGCGCTGAAGCTCGCGAGCTTCTGAGATCGGCGGTGTGATCGTGCGAGCAAACTCCAACGTCGACTACGGCTACCTGCGCGAACTGGTCTTCGGCCTGTCGCAAAACGTGCTCGACCCCTCGCGCGACTATCTCTTTGCCACCCGCCTCACCAAGCTCCTGCGCAACCACGGCATGAGTCATCTGGATGAATTCGTCGAGCATCTGAAGCTGAGTAAGGACCAGGTTCTGGAGCGCTCGGTCGCCGAGGCCATGACCATCAACGAGACCAGCTTCTTTCGCGATAGCCGTCCCTTCGAGCTGTTGAGGACCGACATCCTCCCCAAGCTCATCGACGCCAGGCGTCATGTGCGCGCTCTGCGCTTCTGGAGCGCCGCCTGCTCCACCGGCCAGGAGGCTTACAGCCTGGCAATGAGCTTCATCGAACACTTTCCCATGCTGGCCGGCTGGAACATCCGCATCGAAGGAACCGACATCAGCAGCACAGTGGTCGAGCGCGCCAAGGCCGGCCGCTACCACCGCATCGAGATCAACCGCGGCCTGCCCGCCCGCTTCGTGGTCCGCTACTTCGACCACACCGGCGAGGACTGGGTGGTGAAGGACGAGGTGCGCAAGATGTGCAACTTCCGCCAGGCCAACCTGTGCGGCCCGCGTCCGCCATTCAATCGCGCCGACGACCGCTTCGACGGCATCCTCCTGCGCAATGTCATGCTCTACTTCTCTCAGGAGACGCGCCGCGCCCTGCTCCTCAACATTCATCGCCTGCTGCCGCCCGACGGATTCCTGCTTCTCGGCTCCACCGAGCAACCCGCCGATCCCTCCATCTGGACCGCCGTCCTTGCCGGCGGCACCTGCCACTTCAAGCCCCGCCAGCCGAGTTAGAAGAAGGTGTGAGTAAATGTTGATGAAATGGTAACTTCCGAGATGCCGGTGACTCACCCAGAAGGCTTGCAGGAACTGAAGTCGGTGCGGTTCCAGAGCTTCCGGTCTCCAAAATCCCCGATTAGCGATCCATGACACTCGGCGCCCGACCTCACTTCAGTTCGTGCTTATAATCTAACCGAAGGTAGCCCGCCACTTGTATTCCGCACGCTGCGACAAGGACCTTTAAAACGGCGCCTTCGGCGATTTACTGGCTAGCTATTCCCGTGTCATTGCCGACACACCGTGTAAGGAATGACACGGGTTTTCCGATCATTCCTAGAGCAAAGCCTTTGTTTTCTGTCGATCAGCTTTGGCTCGCAATCTGCAATGTCCCGGAGCATAGGAACTCCAGCTCGGAGCCAAGATGCCCTTTCCCACCATTGAATTCGGACTGTTCTTCATTTCCGTTTTGGTGATTGCATGGAGCCTGCATTGCTTTAACCGCCTAACCACCGTGACGAAGCGTGTTATATTGCTGGTCACCTCAAGGACCTTGCTGGCGTTGGTCGTTTCTTGTTGTGCTGTATACAGCCAGGACCACGAACTGGGGCCAACCACCCCAACGGCAGGCAAAACTTCGCAACTACATGCCGCTGGCGGCCAGGTGTTTACGAGCGGCATGTACGGCGTCAGGTTTGTTTACCCGGCTTCCTACAACTTTGAACCGGAGCGTTACGCCAACTATTCCGAACCGGACTTCGCAAATCAGGAAGGGGCAGTGGTTTTTGGGACTGTAGAGATACCGTCCGCCGTTTACTCTGGCACGAATTTCGAAGGCGGCGAACTCGCGGTATCGGTAAGCCCTGCCATTACTAACCGTGCTGCGTGCGATCAGTTTGCCTCCGGCGAACCTGACAGCACCGTCACCATCCATGGGATATTGTATTCAGTCTCCAATAGAGAGACGGCGGGGATGGGTCACTACCAGAACTACGAGATCTTGCACACCTACCAGAACGGCTTTTGCTATGAGTTTATGTTCGAGATGGAAACTTATAACCGGGGCAACCTCGAAGATCCGTCGACCGTGCGAGAGTTCGATGACGCACCGAAAATCCAAAACACTATGCTCTCCGGAATATCCTTTTTCCGGCCAGCCGCAAAGCCGCCAGCCAAAACATCGGGGCTTCCCGAAATCCTGTCTTTCTCCCCGTCCTCTAAGGTCGCCGGGGTCGGCGTAGATAGCAGCATCACCTTTTCGTGGACAAGCCAAAATGTCGACTATGTCCGGCTACAATTCAGTTGTGCCAAAGGCGCAGTCATCGGGGTAATCGGCCCGGGTACACAAGCGGGTACGCCATGTGACAGTTACTCCTCTGCACCGAATCACTCGCCCGAAGGTTCGGCAGCGGTTATCTTTGGCAGTAGCATCCTCGACTCTCCTGACCTGCCCCCCATTCCAGTTACCGTGACCCTCGTGCCGTTCGCAAATGGGGTTGCGTACCCGAATCTGAGTAAGTCGATCACGATTACCATCCCCAGAGAGGTGCCAACATTCGATTTCTACATGAGTCTGACTGTGCAGTCGGCTTCGAGGGTCGAGTTCAGCTTTGCTCGTGGTTCGACGGTGACCATACGATGGACCGACTGGAACTCCCCTCCAGACCCATGCGTCAATTTGTACCTCATCCAGGACAATGAGGAGGGTGGCGAGACGTACCTCTACAAGTTGTCGGAGCCCTGTCTTAGGTCGGGCAGCGGAGGTAGCTCGTATTCGTGGACTGTAACCAGCAATTTCTCCGGTGACAGATTCCGGATACTTGGTGCGGCTCCCGGTGCCAGGGCTCATGCTCTCAGCCTTCCCTTCAACATCTACTGAACTCCGCGATTGGGATAAACGCGTTGATGGTTGGCTGGTGAATTACGAAGATATCAAGTCTAGCATATTCACTAAGTTCCGGTTGTGCGGTCCCCAACCCGGAAGTTACCATATATTCACACCCTTGCAGAGACGACCGGGATCGAGGGGCGCCAAGAGTCAAGACCTTGCCCGAAAAGTCGGAGTTTTTAGGCAGAGTCCCCTGGGGGTGATGCCGACCTGTGTATGGTCTCCCTAGAAGCTGCCGTTCAGCAGCCTCTCCACCTCCGCGTGCAACCGCGCGGTGATCTGGGCCTCGCTCTCCAGGGGCGAAAAGCGCATGGGCTGGCCTGTTCGGACTTCGACCGCGCCGGAGCGGAACCAGCCGCGCTGTCCCGTCTTCAACTCGCCCAGCCCGCGGATGGCCATGGGCAGCACAGCCGCTCCGGACTCCTTGACCAGCAGGCCGATCCCAGCCCGGAAGCGCGCCAGCTCCCCCGCGGCCGAGCGCGTGCCCTCGGGAAACAGCAGCACGTTGAATCCCCGGTCCAGCGCCTCGCCGGCATGGGCGAAGCTGCGCTGGAAGTCGCGCTGTTTGGGCAGCGGGAAGACGTTGAACAGCGCCGTAAGCAGCACATAGATCAACGGCCCCGGCGGATAGAACCGTGCCTTCGCCGTCACCCGCTCCGGATCGCGGAAATGACGGTAATCCTCCAGCATCTCGCCCGACATGGCTACCGCAATCCGCCTCCTGATGCGGCCGGGAAGCGCGTATTCCAGCAGCGGTCCATCGTAGCTGGTCACGTGGTTGGCGACGATCAGCATGGGTTCATCGGCGTCGAGCGAGCCTGTCGGGGCCGGGACCACCGCGGGCTTGGCCAGCAGCCACACGAGCGGCCGCATCGCCGCCTCCACAAAAGCTGCGCGCAGCCAGCGGATAGGCAGCCGCCACGGCCAATGCGGATAGAGATACCGCGCCGGAGCCGGCTCAACCTGGGGTTCCTGCCAGACGGACGCCGGCTGGGGTTCGTCCTTTCCTGCCCCTTCCGCGGAAGGCCGCGGAAACGCCGGGGCGCCCGGCCTTGAGGTCTCCCAGGTCTCAGAAGCGAGACCTGGGGCACCCGGCAGTGGCGCGGCCGGCGCGGAGTTTCCTCCCACCAGTTGGCGCAGTTCCCCCAGGGTTTGCACCTCTTCCAATAGCCCGCTCTCCGTCGCCAGGTCCAGCCGTTCCTCGATGGCGGCGGCCAACTGCACGCGGCCCAGGCTGTCCAGGTGCAGGTCTTCGGTCAGGCGCAACTCGTCGCCCGTGCCCGGCGGCGCTTCGCCGGTGGTCTGCGCAATCAATGTCAGCAGCCAGTCCGCGCTCCCAGCCTTCGACGACCCGTTCGCCGCCGCGCCGGCCTGCGTTGCAGCCCTGTGCTTGGCCGCCAGCCACTCGCCCACGGCCTTGCGCCTTACTTTGCCGGTTGAGGTCCGGGGCAGGTCCGGCTCGGGCCATAACTCCCATCGCGGAACCCGCTGAAACTCCGCCAATCTGCCGTTGGCGTGTTCAATGGCCGCCGCCGCCTGCGCGCGGCCGCCGCGAAACGCAAGCACGGCGCACGGTTCCGGACCGGCGGGCGTATCCACCCCCACCACCGCGCAAGCCAGCACGCCCGGCTCCTGCTCGATGGCCGCTTCCAGATCCTCGGGATGTAGATTCAGCCCCGCGGCGGTCACGATGACCTCGCTCTTGCGCCCCAAAAAGCGCAGCTCGCCGGAGGGCTCGGTCTGGGCCAGGTCGCCGGTGGCCAGCCAATCGCCAGAGCGCGGATGCAGCGCGCCCCCGCTCCACGTGGCGCCGGAGATGGCCGCGCCCCGCACCAACACCTCTCCATCCGCGCCCAGCTTCACCTCCCGCCCCGCCAGCGGCTTGCCGATGGTTCCCTGCGCCACGTGGAAGGGATGGTTCAACGTAATCAGCGCCGTGGTCTCCGTCATCCCATAGCCCTGCACCACCACAAAACCCACCGCGTTCCAGAACTTCTCCAGCGGACCGGGCAGCGCCCCGCCGCCGGAGATGATGGTCCAGAACTTCAGGCCGAAGGCCCGGTGAACATCGCGGAATCGCCACCAGCGCAGCGGCACGGAGGCTCCAGTCGACGTTCCATTGGGGCCGAGAACGCGCTCGTCAAGCCGGGGAAGCGTGGCTTCCAGGTGCGTCTTCAGCAGTGCGATCACCCTGGGCACGGCGGCCAGAACCGAAATCCGCTCGCGGCGAGTGGTTTCAATCAGCCGGGGCGCGGCCAGGCGGCTTTCGAAGTGAAGCTCGGCTCTATAGATGGGTGGAATCCACAGCCCCATGGTCTGGCCGAATACGTGGCTGAGCGGCAGCGTGTGCAGAATGCGCAGTGGATGGATCAGCCACTCGTAGCGCATGTAGGGCTGCGACGCATCCTCGATGGGGCCCACGCTGGCCAGCACGTTGCCGTGGGTCAGCACGATCCCCTTGGGATCGCCGGTGGTGCCCGAGGTGAAGAGAATCTCGAGCGGCGTCTCGGCCGCCAGACCCGCAACCGGGCCGGCTTCCCCGGCGGGCAGAACGCCCAGCCAATCCTCGAACCTCAACTGCGGTGCTGCACAGGCCAACCGGTTAAGCAGCAGCGCATCGCCCACGGCCAGTTTGGGCGTCACGTCGGCCGCCACCCGCGCGGCAAAATCCGCCGTCCCGTTGGCGTCCAGGGGAACGGCCAGCGCGCCCCGCAGCATGCAGCCATAAAACGTGGCGATCCACTCCGCGCTGTTCTCGGCCCACAGCAGCACGCGATCGCCCGGCCCGATGCCCCGCTCTGCCAGCAGCGCCGCGAAGCGGCCCGCCAGGCGCGCTATCTCGCCATAGGTCGTAACCCGGCGGCGGTTGCCCTGGTAACGCACCACCGCAACCTCGCGCCCGTAGCGGCGGAAGTCGTCAAGCAGTGTAGCCAAATGGTCGCGCACAGGCGCTCCGGCAAGGATCAAGGCTGGGTGTCACGCTGTTAGATGCCGAATCGGCGGTTTCGTAGCGGCTAAGACAGAATTCTTTCATATATTTACAGGAATCGCGATGAGCGTGACGTCTGGCCGCCCCCGGCGCCCCTCAGAAACAGCTCCACTTGGTCCGCCCTCCAGGTCGCCGCGCGCCCGTTTTCCTGCTCCAGGCTCAATTATCCACTCCCCGTCTGGAGCACCACCGCCGGCTGGCCCGTCGCCGCCCGGAAGCCTCCGTCCTGCCGGCAGTTCGCGGTCCCCAAAGCCCCCATCGCCCAGTCCCAGGCATCGGATCGCTTGCCATCAGGCAATCGTTCTTGACCTTGGATTGGCATGAATGGTACATATTGCTTTCACAAATAACGAAGGTTGACCCGAGTCGCGACCTGGCGTTGATGGTCGTTGCCGGTCAGTCGAGGAGAGCTTATCGTGACACGAACGACCTCCCACGAGCCGGACCGCACAGAGCGCGAGTTGCAACAACCTTTTTCCATGTGGCGGCTGCTGCTGATCAGCTCGGCAGGCCTTTATCTCGAAATCGTCTTAATCCGCTGGCTCGGCACCGAGGTGAAGATCTTTGCCTTCTTCCAGAACCTGTCGCTGATTGCCTGTTTTCTTGGCTTCGGCGTTGGCTGCTTCACTTCCAAACAGCGCGGCAGCTTGCTGCCGTCTCTGGCGGCGACGACCGCACTGGTTACCATTGTCAGCCTGCCCATCCAGGTATGGCATCGCTTCCTGCAGCTCATGTCCTCGGTTCTTTCCCGCACGTCTGACGCTGCGCTTTGGGGCGGTCTCTACCAGGGCGCTGTCTCTGGCTACTTTTGGGACTTTACGCTCTCGCTGCTGGTCGTTGCACTCTTCCTGATGTTGCTGGCGGTCGCCATGATCTCGCTAGGCCGCTGGGTTGGATATTATCTCGAATCGGCGCCCAAGACAGTCGCGGCCTACTCGGTCAACTTACTGGGCAGCTTGGCGGGGATATGGCTGCTGGCCATCCTCGCCTTTCTGTGGCTTTCCCCATCGTTCTGGTTTGCCGCGGCCTTCGTTCTCATCCTGTTTGCACGGCCTTTGTCCTGGCGCTCCGGTCTCGTTGCCTGCGCGCTGCTGGCCGTTACCTTGCTGGCGCTGCATTCCGCGCCCGGCGAATCCGTCTACTGGTCCCCCTACCAGAAGCTCTCTGTAACCGATCACGGCAATCGGCAATATCAAATCGACGTGAACAACGAGGGCTATATGACCATTGCCAATGTAACCCCCGGTTACTTGGCCGTGAATCCGCAACTGGCGAGCAGTTATCAGGACAGCTCCTATGACAGCCCCTTCCAGTTTGCCGGCAGCACAAGCCGTGTCTTGGTAGTCGGCTCTGGAGCCGGCAATGATGTTGCCGCCGCGTTGCGCCACGGAGCCTCTCGCGTCGATGCGGTGGAGATCGATCCGCTGATTGCCAGCCTGGGCGTGCGCCTCCACCCCGAGCAGCCCTATGCCTCCCCAAAGGTTCATCTCATCACCAACGACGCCAGAAACTTCCTGCGCCAGAGCCATGATAAGTATGACGTCATCATCTTCGGGTTGCTCGACTCTCACACCGAGTTCTCCGGTTACAGTAACATGCGCATCGACAATTATGTGTACACGGAAGAGTCGCTTCGCGATGCCCGGCGATTGCTCGACAAGGACGGCATCCTGGTTCTGAAGTTCGAGGTGCGAACGCCCTGGACCTGGATCGGACAGCGTTTCTACACCATGCTGAGCGCTACCGTCTTCATCGAATCCGATTCTCCATTGCTGTGGGAAAGGAGTCTCGGCGCGCGCCAAGCAGCGTTCCTGATCTCTCACCCGCCCGAGTTTCCGCTTTCCACTGCCAACGCCCCGCCGCCGACCACGGATGACTGGCCCTACATCTATCACTTCTCGCGTTCCATCCCCCGTGCATATTTCGCGGTCTCCGCCATCATCCTGCTCATGGCCCTCTATCTGGTTGGGCCGTTCTTCACGCCCAGGGAAAGCAGCGCTTGGCAGTTCTTTCTGCTGGGGGCCGGGTTTCTGCTCATGGAAACCCAGCTTGTCAGCCGCCTGGCGTTGTACTTCGGCACAACCTGGCTCGTAAACTGCATCGCGCTAACCGGCATTCTCACCGTTCTGCTGTTATCCAACCTCTACGTGGAACGCTGCCGTGTGGGAAACCTGGGCATTTATTACCTCCTTCTGTGCGCAACGCTTGTTATTAACTATGCGATACCCTGGACCCAGGTGCCGGGTTCGGGAACAATGGTGGGAATCCTGATCTGTTTTGCCTACTGCGTGCCCTTCTTCTTCGCTGGAGTCATCTTCACAGAGAGCTTCCGCCGCTTCGCCGGACGAAGCAGCGCCTTTGGCGCAAATATGCTCGGCGCGGTCGCCGG
>JBEKCX010000045.1:0-11601 GCA_050014655.1 Occallatibacter sp.
AAGTTATGCGGCGCCGGCCGGGGAAGCCTACTGGCTTTGTGACTTATCAGGCGTGGGCGCGGCCAGCGGTATCTGCAGATCGTCCATGTCGCTCAGAAGTGTGACCGGAATCTCCTTATCCGCGTAACTGGCGGCGGGGGCGGGTTTTGCAACCGCGGCTGGCGAGTTATCGGCGCCCGGCTCGGCAGCCTTTTGCTCCGCATCCTGCGCGCCGCTGACCGCGAGGATGTACTTGCCCTCGGCAACATACTGCAAGAAAAAGCTGCCATCGTCGAGAAGGGAAGTCTCGCGCGCCTTCTCCCGGTCGTCGGCGTAGAGCAGGCGCACGGTTCCGCGGCCCAGGGCGTGCCCGTCGGCAAGGGCTGTCACTGTGCCCGCCACGGTATGCAATCCGGAGAGCGGGATCACGATGTCGGCGCCGCTTGCAGTCTCTCCGGCCTGCACCTTGACGGTCGCCGAGTCCTTCTTGCGGAAGGTGTTGCCCAGGCAAACGCGCGAAGCGGCATCTTGCGAGTCGGAGGGCATCAGGGCGCAGACGGCATATTCTCCCGCGGGCAGATTGGTCACGGTGAAATGGCCGTGACTATCGCTCACCGCGCGCGTCGACCAGCCGTCGAAGAGAGCCAGTCCGACTTCCGTCAGGCCGCTCTTCTCTGTCTTGCGCAGGAGTTGAAAGTGCATTCCGATGGCCGGGCTTCCGTCGTCGAAGGTCACCGTTCCGCCGATCTCCGCGCCGCGCTCCATCACGAGAGAGACCTCGGTCGTCTTATGCACGCTCGCCGTCAGCTCGACCAAGTGATCCTTCCACTGATCGATGGCGTCCTGGTTGCGCTCTTTGTCCGTGCCGAGCTTATCGAGGCGGGCAAAATCGAGGCCGCTCAAGGGGTCCAGGTAGCCTTCCTGGGTAGCGAACGCATAATAACGGCCCGGCTCGACGGCCTCGATCCTGAACCGCCCATCCAGCCCCGTCACCGCGCTCTCCGTTGCCGGCAGCGGATTGCCCTGATCACCGTTCTCATCCGCCTTGTTTGCATCGGTCTTCGCATTCGCCTTGGGAGCGGCAGAGAGAGTCACCATGGCAAATCGCGCGGGCTTGCCGGTGTCCGCGCACAGAACGATTCCAGTAACCGCGCCCTTGGTTGGATCGGGCTTCTTGGGCTTGTTTTCGCAGCCGGCTGCCAACAGGCAAACCAGAGATAGAATCCACAAGCGGCGCGGCAGCGCCATGGCCAGCCTCCACAGAATTCAGGACTGAGGGAATTGTAGCGCCGCCTGGGCCACCGGATGAAAGCTCCTGCGGTGCAGCGGGGTCGGGCCGAGCAGTTCCAGGGCCGCTTTGTGCGCCGCGCAGGGGTAGCCCTTGTGCCGGGCGAGGCCATAGCCGGGGAACTCGCGGTCCAGCTCGACCAGCAGCCGGTCGCGGTGCACCTTGGCCAGAACGCTGGCGGCGGCGATGGAGAGGCTGATGGCGTCGCCCCGAATGACGGCCTGCTGGGGGCAATCCCAATCGATGGTGTCGCGGCCGTCGATAAGCAGGAAGTCCGGGCTGAGGGTCAACTGCTCGACGGCGCGGCGCATGGCCAGCAGCGACGCCCGGCGGATGTTGATGCGGTCGATAGTGGCGGCATCCACGGCGGCTATCGCCCATCCGACGGCGCTCGCGCGAATTTCCACGTCAAGCTGGTTGCGCTTCTTCTCGGAGAGCTTCTTCGAGTCGGTCAGGCCTTCGAGGCGGCAGCCTCCGGAAAGAATGACCGCGGCGGCCACCACCGGCCCGAAGAGCGGCCCCCGTCCCACCTCGTCGAGCCCGGCAATGCGCAGCGCTCCGCGCTCGCGCGCGGCCTCTTCCAGCGCAAAGCCGCAGATCGGGGCTTGTGCCATGGATTGAGTATAGAAAGCAAAACCCCCAGCCGCGCGGGCCGGGGGCTTGATGGAACGGAAATTCCGGTTTCAGGCGCGGACCTTGCCGGTGGCGCGGTCGATCTCCTTCAGGCGGGCGGCCTTGCCGCGCAGTCCGCGAAGGTAGAAGAGCTTGGCGCGCCGCACCTTGTAGCTGCGAATGGTCTCCACCTTGTCGACCACCTTGGAATTGAAGGGGAAGATGCGCTCCACGCCCTGCCCAAAGCTCATCTTGCGCACGGTGAAGGTGCCCTGGGGCCCTTTGTTGACGGCGATCACCAGGCCCTCGAAGGCCTGCAAGCGCTCCTTGTCGCCTTCCTTGATCTTCACCAGGACGCGAACCTGGTCGCCGGGCACGACTTCGGGGAGGTCGGTGCGCTTGAGCTTCTCCGCCAAGCGCTGCATAACGGGATGAATTGACATTGTGTTTTCCTGCAGTTGGACTCAGAATCTCAATTTTATCAGAGAAGGGGCTTGTATGCCTAATCCAACTAGTTCAGGCCCGATAGTCCTTGGGGTCGACAGGTTTTTCACAGGTTGCCCGGTCCGTGTGGCCGAGGGATGAGGCAGCACGATCAGTGCCGCCTCGTTCCCCTTGGTTCGTTCTAGCCGAGCAGTTCCCGCTCCAACTGCTGTAGCTGTTCGTCTGTATCGGTAAACGGAATCATCCGCGCGTAGCGCATCTTGCTCCTGATCTTGTCATCTGCAATCGCCAATTTGAACTTATCAATCACACTCGTGAGAAGGACCATATAGCACATGCTCGCAAGTTCGAAGTAAATTCCTGCTACTAACGCATAGGTCTCCCGCTTGAGATCGAAGCCTGTCAAACCAGCCGAGTGCGTATACCAGCTCATCTGCGGGTATTTCACCTCGTAGATTTCGTCAAATGGGTGACCCAACGTCTCCGCCCGCACCTTGAGATCCCTTATGCCCGACCAATGCCGGAGCGGATTCACCCCCGGCCATAACGTGTTGCGCTGAGCTTCGATAGTGGCCTTGTTATTGGCAATGAATGCCGAGAGAATGGTTGTGTCTACCCTAGAGTCGGGATGCTTTGTCTTGAATGCCACGGTCTTCTCTGCCGCACGGAGCTTCTCCACTTCCGAAAAGGCAGAGAACTTCTTTGCCGCGTCCGGGATCACGTCAAGGAGCTTCATGTCAACTGAAAGCTCGAACAGATTCCGGGCGAGCATGACTATGGCGGGGAAGTCCATCACTTGCTTCAGCGAGAGAAGACTCTGGACGTTTGCTCTGCCCCGCAGGTAAAGTCCGTAAAAGCACATTTCCTCATCCGACTTCGATATCTGCCCTGCAACTACGCCTTGCACTTCCAGCTTGTCGAACTCATTGAGGCTTTTCAAAACAGTGAAGAGCCGCTCAACTGCCGTTGATTCGTCCGGTCCCATTGGAAGGCTCAGCTTTCGAAAAACTCGCATCGCATCGTGACTGGTGAATCGACCGCGTTGTAGCCCGGTCGCCTCCGCGAGAGCTTGCTTCACGGGGTATTTATTCCGTTCCACCTCAACGAATAAGTCGCGTACAGGTTCAGGAACCACGGATCGAAGTTTGCTTTCGACATCCTCCCTAGTCAGCTCGAACTGAAAACCGCCAATCGTGAATTGTGCCATGATTGATCACCTCACCACCTACTATACACCAATACCACCTGAACACCTACTATAAAATGACGGCGACCACCTTTGGACAATACCAACCTTTGCGCTCTGCAGCGGGCTCCGAAAGCCCAAATCTGTGCATAACCGCCCATCTGGGGGGGCGCAAAGGAACGGTTCGGCATGGGGCTCGCTGGCACGCAAACGGACAGATGAACGCTACAATTCTCCCGTATCTCCTGTCTTGCGTTATACTTCCCGATATGGATGAGAAACGCGAACTGCTGCGCCACGCGCTGGCCACCCTTGCCTATCGCGCCGCCCGAGCCCTGGAGGGCGCGCCCAACCACTTTGCCGGCTATGACGGAGCGGGCCGCCTGCCCGTGCAAATCCTGGCCCACATGGGCGACTTGATGGACTGGTCGCTTAGCACCGCCATGGGGCAGGAGCGCTGGCACACCACGCAACCGCGAGGCTGGGCCGCGGAGCAACAGAGGTTTTTCCAGTCGCTGCAGGCATTCGACGCGTTTCTGGCCACCGGAGGCCCGCTGCAGGCGCCGGTCGAGCGGCTGTTTCAAGGACCCGTGGCCGATGCGCTCACTCACGTGGGCCAACTGGCCATGCTGCGCCGGCTGGCCGGCAGCCCCATTCGCGGGGAGAACTTCTTCGTCGCAAGCATTGCCGCGGGCCAGGTGGGCGCGGAGCAGCCGCCGCCGGTCAAAACGTTCTAGCAGACGACCGCCTGAACTGGCTGGAATGAGATTCCTTCAGCAGCATTCAGCGCTCCGCCTGCGCTTCCCTCGCTGGCGATTCCCCGGGCGCTTCTTGAATGGGCGGTCCCCGTATCGATCCAGCGGCCGCATAGGACCCGATCTATCCGGGCAGAACTAAGGCCACGCCCGATTTTTAGCTTTCCAAAAAGCTGCAAACCGGATTACGATGTAGATCGCCCACGGTGCAAGTTCCCCCGGATCATCCGCGATCCGAGCCGCGGGACCAACCTATCCATCGAAAAAGGAGGAAACCTCATGGCCATCACAGAGATTGACTGCCCGTCAACCTACACCTACTATCCAACGTTTCCCTTTACGAGGGGACAAGGCTCGACGCCATCGCAGGCGACTTCGGACGCAGCGGCACAATTCATCGCGCAAGCAGTCGCGTTTGCTAAGTGGATCGCGGGGCTTAAGGATGCGGCTCCGAAGTGCGCGGGAGGCGCGGACGAAGCTATTTGCGCGCAAAGCGTCACCGGTCCGACCATCGTGTTCAGCTTCACGAACGGCGACAGCGGAACTACGGCCCAACCCAATATTCGCTATTGGGCGCAGCTTACCGCTACGGCGACGATGAGCGTCACTTGCGGAGTTCAAGGCGCCACGATGCCACCGAAGGCCCAATGGTTCTAAGGCGGGGCCCCGACAATCGAGTCAATCAAAAGCACCTTCCTGCCGGATTGCGTCCAGCAGCTTGCGGTCTTCGTTGCTGAGATTGGCGCGCTCCAGCAGGTCGGGGCGGTTGGCTAGGGTCTTGCGCAACTGCTGCTCGCGGCGCCAGCGGCGAATTTGCTGGTGGTCTCCGTTCAGCAGCACCTCCGGCGCGCGCAGGCCGGCGAACTCCGCTGGCCGGGTGTAGTGCGGGTAGTCGAGCAGGCCGCCCGAGCCGTGCTGCGAGCGGGGCACCCGCTCCGTATCGGCGGCGATCTCGGCGTCGGCCACGCCAAAGCTCTCGAACTCGCCTGAGGCCTCGTTGCCGAGCACGCCGGGAACCAGGCGCATCACCGCGTCGACCACCACTGCGGCGGCCAGCTCGCCTCCGCTCAGCACGTAGTCGCCGATGGATAGCTCCAGGTCGCAGTAGAGCTGGTTGATGCGCTCGTCCACGCCCTCATAGCGGCCGCAAATCAGCACAATCCGGTCCAGCCCAGCCAGCTCGCGGGCCGCCGCCTGTGTGAACGGCCGCCCCTGCGCCGAAAGCAGAATCACGCGCGTGTGCGATCCCTCCGGGGCTAAAGCCCCCGCTTCATCCTGCTGCGTTTGCGGCACGACCGAAGTCCTGCCCTGAGACGGCTGCCGGGCTGGAGTTTCGCCGCCCCCTGAAGAACCAAGGTCCGAGTCAGGATGCTCTGTATCAGGGCACGATTTCAGTCGTGCCGAAATAGCCCCATTATGGGCGGGGGCTTCAGCCCCTGAGAGAATCTGCCGCTCCGTCTTTGGCTCGATGCCCAGCGCGACCAGCGCTTCGGCCAGAGGTCCAGGCTTCAGAACCATCCCTTCACCGCCGCCAAATGGCCGGTCGTCCACGGTGCGATGCCGGTCGTGGGTGAAGGCGCGCAGGTCGTGCACACCCACCTCGATCAGATTCTCAGCCAGCGCGCGGCGCAGGATCCCATGCTCCAATATGCTCGTGAAGAAGCCGGGAAAGATGGTGACGATCTCAAATCGCATACACATTGATGATACGGCGGTAGCAGTGCTTCCACCGCGAAAGCCGCTCGGGAGAGCACTGCGGTTCCCTTCAGAACCCGTAGTGCTTAAACGGAATATCCACGTTGAAGTAGAAGGTCTGCTCCGTTCCGTCGTCCACATTCTTTACCTTCATGACATCGAAGGAATGCCCGTCTTTGTGCAACAAACTCTGCTCGGACGGCTTAAACCCAAGCACGCGCAACAGCACATACTCCTCGTGAACAGAGATGACGACCCACGCCTTGTCCGCGGATTTGCCGTCTCCCGAGTTACGGATTGAGTCGATCAGGCCGCGAAAAACGGTCCGATGAAACTCCGCCTTTTCCGTCGCGCCCATCTCCCGGTTCGCCGCCAGGGCCACATAGTGCGCATCGATATTCACATATTCGCTATCGAGCACCTTCTCGGCGTCCTTGAGAGCCGCGGAGAAATCCTTCTTGTTCAGCTCCTCCATCATGGACTTCTCGGCGCCGGATACATCCTTGGATTGCTTGTACTCGGGCGAGTCCATGTAGCTGAGGCGGAGGCGGGTGTAATCGACATTGGTGTTGCCGGCCTTCAGAGCCGCCAGCAGGGTGGCGTATTCCGCGGGCGAATCCTCAGCGACAAGCAAGAAGGGAAGGGCGATTAAAGCAAGCAAGACAAAAATGAAACGTCGCGCGCGCATCATTGGAGAATACTACTCCGCGCCCTATCCGGTGTCCATGATCTCGCGCCATTGTTCCACCCGTCTCCGCGCCTGTTCTTTCCCCGTCCTTGGCCCGCCGCTTTGATTTGCTTCGACGTGGCTCTCACGGCCAACTCCGATTCCTCACCGGGGGAGCTGCACTGGAGATGTGTTCTAATGGTGGTCAACCGCCATGGCTGACTTTGATGCGATGCTAAATCGCTGGCAAAAGGCCGGCGTCCTGGATGCGGAGGCCGCGCGCCGCACGCGCGCCTTCGAACTGGAACTGATCGCGCGCCGCCGGTCGGCCCGCAACAGCCGCTCGGGGGCGATCGACGGACGGCCATTGGACGAATAGAGCTTCTCTAATTCGGCGTCCAAACGCTCCAGCGCCCGGTCGGCCAAAGCGCGAATCTGCCGCGCCGGATGGTTGGCAGGAATCCGCTGGACAAGAGTTACGTAACTCTACATCGCCGCCTGCTTCTGGTCTTCTCCACGCATGGTTCATTGGACCGATAAAACGCCCGCAAAGTCAATGCAAGTTGCACATTATAAATATCGTTAACAATGACGACAAGCGCTCGTTCCATCGCCCCTGAGGCAAAGCGAATACCCCCGTCGAGAGCGGCACTCAACTCCACGCAGAAAAACAGCGACGAGTTTTTCCGCAGCCTCTGAAGTTGGGCCGAAAACGGCCAGAAGAATGCTTGGGTCTTATTGAGCACCGCACAAGTAATGTCCGCATAGACGCGCCGGAGGCGGTCGCCGCGGCGACTTGGTTAGCCCCGCGCTTCAGCGTGGGAAAAGGGATTCCACAAGATCATCGCGGAGTCCCGTAGGGACGGCGCAAGGACATTTTTTATCCAGGAGCCAATAGCCCCTGAGAAAATAATGGCGTGGGCGTCGAGCTGAATCAGGGGCCGCCGGCTGGCGAAAGGCTCTGCGCGTTCAGCCGGGCAATGCGTCCATTGGGGCCGACCACGAAGGGCAGCGAGAGCGCGTTCCAGTTGCCGTCGTCCAGCGGCTGCCAGGTCTTGCCGTCGTCGCGGCTGATGTCGCTGCCGTTCGTGCCCACGGTGATCCAGGCCTTCAGCGCTTCGCTCCATTGCACCGCGGAGCGAAAGCCGTGCGGCGGGATGGTGGAGGCGGTCCAGGTTTCTCCCCAGTCGCTGCTAAAGGCGGCCGTGCCAATTGAGTCGCCGGGCCTCTTGTAATCTCCACCCACCACAACGAAGGAATTATGTAACGAACCACCCGAGAACTGAATGCTCGAAATAGAGAATGCTCCAGCGGAGTCGCCGACGGCCAAAGGTAGAGGCATGCGAACCCAATCTGAAAACATGCCCTTATCGAGATCAATTCCATGGATTTCGTGAATGATCTCTGTTTTGCTACCACCCGTGACAAAGCAAAAGCCCCCTTGTCCCCCCTCAATCAAGACTGAATTGCTTGCAGCGAATGCCACCTCACCCCGCTGCGCTACGATATCGTGGCCATTCCAATTTCTTGACCATTTTCCGCCAGGGGCTTGGGAGAAAAGAACGAATCTACCTCCGACAGGATCGCCGAGAATGAAGAGCTCATAATCTATGTCCATCATCAGCGCATCCCAGAATCCATCCTCGTCCGGATTTGTAAATTGTGTCGTCCACGACATACATCCATCAATAGTCTTGTAGAGTCGGGAAAGTCTACTCTTGCCGCTGGACATCACGAAGGCCGTCTCCGCATCCCACGCCTGCACGCCGCGAAAGTCCAGCGTCGCTCCGTCCTTGCCCGCGTCCGGAGTCGCGCACCTCTGCCAGTGCGCGCCGCCATCGGTGGTTCTAAGCACCGTACCGCCAGTTCCGCTCGCCCACGCTACCGTGCCGTCCACAGAATCGATGCCGCGCAGGCCGGCGTTTGTGCCCGAATCCTGCATCTCCCAGACCTGCCGCCCCTGCATCGGCGGCTGAGGCTGCGCCGGAGCGACGGATTGGCCGACGCCGACTCCCATCGCACAAACAAGAAACAGCGCGAGCCGCATCACTTGCATGGCTGGCAGTATAGTGCCGCGGCCCGCTGCGAATCCACCTGCGCGCCGCGGCCGGCCTGCACGGCGCCCCCCTCGCCCTCGCCACCCGCAACTCCGTAACTCCGCCTCGCGCGCGCCGTGTATACTCCTTTCGAGGGCTTCCTCCCTCCGTGAATCATCTGTCAATTCAATCGGTCGTCGCGCCAATCCCCCGCGACTGCCGTCCCTTCCAATCGGGCTCCAAACACCCTGGAGGTCATGCCTTGCCAACACTCCCATCTGCTTCCCCCGCCGTCGCCATGAATCCCCACGGAACCGGCATCTCGCCGCTTACCTGCCGGCTCATCGCCGCAGCCCTGCTGGCCCTGCTGGCGGCGCTTCTCTTCACCTCCGCGCGCCAGGAGTCCCAGGTCTTCGACGAGTCCGACCACCTCTACGCGGGCTTCGAATACTGGAAGCACGCCGACTTCGGCGTCAATCCCGAGCACCCGCCCCTGGTCAAGATGCTGGCCACCGTTCCTCTGCTCTCCATGGGCCTGAAAGAACCGCCGCGCTTCCCCATGCCGTACTTCAAGATGGAAGACTTCATCAACGGAACACAGTTCCTTTACGGCGGCGGCAATGCCGACGGCCTTCTCATGCGCGGCCGCGCCGTCGTGGCTTTGTTCAGCCTTGCCCTGGCTGCGCTGGTCTATCTCGCCGCAAGTGAGGTCTTCGGCCCGTTGGCCGGGCTGCTGGCCCTGGGTCTCTTCGTCTTTGAGCCGGTTATGCTCTCGAATGGCGCTCTCGTCACCACCGATATGCCCCTCGCCTGCCTCTTCTTCGCCAGCGCCTATGCCTTCTATCGCTTCTTGAAGAAGCCCACAGTTTTGCGCCTGGCGTTGTGCGCCCTGGCCGCAGCCCTTACCATGGCCGCCAAGCACTCCGGCGCGCTGGTGCTGCCCACACTGCTGCTGCTGGGCCTGGCTGACTACTTCGCGCACCGCATTACCTTTGGCCTGCTTCCTGAAGAAAACAAACAGCTTCGCACTCTGAACTTCGCACAACTGCTCGGCGCGCTGGCAGCCATCGGACTGGTGGCCTACGCATTTCTTTGGGCCATCTACGGCTTCCGCTACGCTGCCCGTCCCGCGCCGCTGGGATTGATCCCCACGCTTGCCGATTATGCAACCAGGCTCAGCCCGATGAAGCGTGGCGTGATCATGTTCTTCGCCCATCATCATCTCTTCCCGGAGGCCTATCTCTACGGCTGGACCGATATTCTGCAGATTGCCGGAGACCGCCCTACCTTCATCTTTGGCCATCTCTACGCCACCGGGCAGTGGTTCTTCTTTCCCGGCGTCTTCGTAGTCAAGAGCACCCTCGCGCTCATGATTCTCTTCGCGCTGGTGCCATTCGCCGGGGTATTTGGCCGCCGTCGCGAGTTTCTCTTCTTCACCATTCCCGTCGCCCTCTTCATGGCCGTCTCCGTCGCGTCGATGCTCAACCTGGGCGTTCGCCACATTCTCCCCGTCTCCCCGTTCTGCCTGGTTCTTGCCGGCGCGGCGGCTGCCGTGCTGGCTATGCATTCGCTGGCGGCAAGGATCGCGGTCGGCCTTCTTCTGGCCTTCAATGTCGTCTCGTCGCTGCATTGCTATCCGGATTTCCTGGCCTACTCCAACGAGGCATTCGGCGGGCCGGCCAACACTTGGCGCGTCCTGACCGACTCCAACGACGACTGGGGCCAAGGCTTGAAGTGGACCAAGGCCTATATCGATCGGCACCCAGACAAGGACTGCTGGTTCGACTACTCCGATCCCCTCATCGACCCCGCCTACTACGGCATTCACTGCAAGCCCCTGCCCTCGGCTATGGGCGTACTCTTCGGCATCGTCCCCCATTCAGTGCCCACCACCATCAGTGGCACCGTCTACATCAGCGCCATGGAAGCCTCCGGCCTGTTGTGGGGACCGGGCTCGCACAATCCTTACAAAAGCATCGTCGATCGCCCGCCGGACGCCCAGATCGGCAACGTCGTCCTGGTTTACCGCGGCGCCTTCGACGTCACCCAGCTTGCCGCACTGAGCGATGCCGGAAACGCCGTCAGTTTGATGCGCATGAAACGCATGCCCGAAGCTCTCGCCGCGGCGCAAACCGCCGTCCAACTGGCGCCCACGAATGCCGAGGCCAATGCCGTGCTGGGTTGGGCGCTGCTGTCCACAGGCCGCGTTGCTGAGGGAAAGCAGGCCTTGGTCACTGCGCTCCATCTTGCCCAGACCGACCATCCTGAGTACCAGAAGTACCTGATTGAATCGATCGAGGAGCAACTTCACAGCCTGAGCGCCGCGCATTGAGGTTGATACGAGGTGCTGGCGCAGCAAAGCAGGCGCTGCCCGTGGCACCTTCCTGCGCATGGCCGCGCGCGCTGGCTCTTGCAGAGAATTACCCGCCGCCGGTGCACAATGGAAATGATCGACGGAGCGAGCCTTTGCTGACCACTGACCACTGTTCACTGACCACTTTCCAAAATGTCAGGTATGTGCACGGTCTGTACCCCGTTCTTGAGGCAAAACTACGCCCCTACGCGGCAAATCCGCGAATCTCCGCGCCTTCATTCGCCTTGCCCGGCGAATAGACGGCGGTTGAAGTTGTCCTGTTGCCTTGCCTCAAACCACCGCCGCTGGAGAGCTTCTCAGTACTCAATCTTGTCGGTTGAGGCAATCCACGCCGCAAAGCTCTCCCAGGCTTCCTCGCCCAGCAGTTGGGCGGCGGGCAGTGCGCGGGCGGCCTGGTCCTTCTTGAACTCCTCGTAAAGGAAGGCGTCGTCGAAGCCGGCGCGGGCCGCATCCGCGGCGCTGGCCGCGTAATAGATGGCCTCGATTCGCGCCCAGTAGGCCGCGGCCAGGCACATGGGGCAGGGCTGGCAATTGGTATAGAGTTCGCAACCGGCCAGGGTGAACG
>JBEKCX010000046.1:0-11570 GCA_050014655.1 Occallatibacter sp.
GAGGTGCGCGCCGGCAAGGCGGCGGCGGCGGCCGTGGACCAGGGCTTTGCCCATGCCTGGATCACCATCGTCGATACCCACGTGACCACCATTGTTTCGGCGGCAATCCTGTTCCTCTTCGGCACCGGGCCGGTGAGGGGATTTGCCACCACCCTGACGGTCGGTCTGGTGGCCAACCTCTTCACGGCGGTCTTCGTCTCGCGGGTGATCTTCGATGCCCATTTGAACAAGATGAAGCCAGGGGAAGCGGTATCGATTTAGGGAACAGGGAATAGGTAATAGGGAATCGGGGCTGCTTGGGGCGGCCTGGGTTTTTAACTCATGCCGGAGTCCGTTGACGGGCGCCGGCTTCGAGGAAGGGAAGAGAAGCAGTGGAATTCTTTCGCGGCGTCAATGTGGACTGGCTGAGGCTGAAGTGGTACTTCCTCGCCTTTTCTTTGATCTTCAGCGTGGCCGGCATCGTCTCAATGGGAATGCACATGCGCAGCATTCACAGCCCGGTGCCGCTGGGCGTGGATTTTCAAGGCGGCACGCAGGTGCGGGTGCTGTTTAGCCAGGCCCCGGATGTGGATCGGATTCGAAAGGCCATGGACGCGGCGGGCATCCGGGATGCAAGCATCCAGACCATCAAGGCCGTCGACGAGCCCACCAGCAATGAGGTGCTCATCAGCCTGCCCGAGGAGCAAAACGAAGCCGCGCTCGATACCGGCCGCCAGCAGATCGTCGGCGCCCTGCAGGCGCATTACAACAATCCCTTCACCGTGCGCAACGAGGAGATTGTGGGCCCCACGGTGGGCAAGCAGTTGGAAAAGCAGGCTTTGCTGGCTGTTTTGTATTCCATGCTGGGGATGCTGGTCTATCTCTGGTTCCGCTTCCAACTGATCTACGGCGTGGCCGCGGTGGTGGCCTGCTTCCACGACACGCTGATCACCGTCGGCGCCTTCGCGCTCACCAACCAGGAGATCAGCCTGACGGTGATCGCGGCGATTCTGACCCTGGTGGGCTACTCGATGAACGACACCATCGTGGTCTTCGACCGTATCCGGGAGAACCTGCGCCTGAGCCGCCGCGAGTCGCTGCCCGACGTGGTGAACCGCAGCATCAACCAGACGCTGAGCCGGACCGTCTTGACCTCGGGCCTGACCTTCCTGACGGTGCTGTCCTTGTACATTTTTGGCGGGCAGGTGCTGCACGGCTTTTCATTTGCGCTTGTAATCGGTATTCTGATTGGTACATACTCATCCATTGCAATTGCCGCGCCCATGCTGGTGGCCTGGCAGGAGTGGCGGGCAAGGAATGGCAAGGCCGCGGTCCTTCCGGCGGCCAAGCGCGCCAGAGTATAGTGTTTTTTGACCGGTTTTGCAGCCCGCTTTGCAACTGTGGCGCGGCTCTGATATGGTGGAACACGTTTCCGCTGTGAAAATTGTTTTGACTGGGAACATTTCAAGTTCTCGCGGTGTCTAAATTGACAGAAGGGTCTTTCCCCGGCTGGGGCGAAGGAGACGTCAAGCCGGTTTGGCGTAAGGGGGATAGAGATGCTGATCGCGGTTTTGGTAGGGTGGGTCTTCTACTTCGGCTTGCTCGCGTTGCTTAACTACGTCGCTAAGAACGACAGGCTTGCAGGCGTACTTTTCGCGGTGGAATTCGTAGCGCTTGTGGTGATTGCCTGCGTAGTGGAAGTCGGCGAAGGCGATGTCTCCCAGCTTGCCGGCACCGCCAGCTGCATCCTTTGGGTGATCGGGGTGGGCATAGCGCTGGCGTTGGCTTGGGCGAAGAAGCCGGAGCCCGAGCCTTCGGGCATGTTCGCTGACTCGACGTTCGAGTCGGGAGGCAGGATCAAGAACAAGACGGTCTTCCGCTGGGCGTTCTTTACGCTTCAGGTGAACTCGCTGATTCTGGTTGCGCTTATCCTCATTCCGCTGATCTATCCAGAGGCGCTGCCCAAGGCGATGATGTTGACGCAATTGACCGTGCCGCCGCCGCCGCCGCCACCGCCACCGCCGCCGCCGCCGCCGGAGACGGTCCACGTGGTCAAGGTGCAGTCGGAGATGATGAACAATCAGCTGACGGCTCCCACCCGGATTCCGCACGACATCAAGATGATTGCCGAGAAGGAAGCGCCGCCTGCGCAGGGTTTTGGCGTGGCCGGCATGGAAGGCCTGGGCGGCAGCTCGACCGGCGTCCTTGGCAACGTATTCGGACAGAGCGGCCCCAAGGTGCAGGCCGCGGCGCCGAAAAAGGTGAACATCTCGGCCGGCGTGGCGGTCGGCATGCTGATTCAAAAGACCCAGCCCAATTATCCGCCCATCGCCAAGGCGGCCCGCGTCTCGGGCACGGTGGTGCTGCAAGCCACCATTTCCAAGACCGGATCAATCGAGAATCTGCACGTGATTTCCGGGCCGGCGATGTTGCAGCAGGCCGCTATGGATGCGGTGAAGACCTGGCGCTACAGGCCCTACCTTCTCAACAACGAACCGGTGGAAGTGGAGACCACCGTGAACGTGATCTTCACTCTTAGTCAATGACTTGCCCTTGGGTTCCTTCCCGCGCATTGGGCAGGGGCCTCGCTTTTGACCGGAATGTGCATCGGCGACGACCCGCATTCCCAGCAACCGTCCGCCGCGGCGGACCATCGCAGTTCACAAGAAACTCCTTAGGAGGAACGATTCAGTGATTCTCGCTCAGCTCGCACATTTTGCTTCGCACACGGTCAGCAGCCTTGCCCTCTTTCAGGAAGAGCAGGCGGTCGGCTTCAGCCCTATACAGATGATCGAAAGCATGACATGGTTGGTACGCTGTATAGCCCTCGCCCTTTTCATCGAGTCGATCTGGTCCCTGGCCGTGATGATCGACCGTTACCTGTACTTCCGCGCAGCCCGCAATCAGTCGCGCGAATTCGCGCCCAAGGTTGCCGGCGCGCTGAAGGACAGCAAGCTCGAAGAAGCGATCAAGATTGCCGACCGCAACAAGAAATCTCACCTGGCCGAGGTGGTGACCGCCGGCCTGCAGGAGTTCCGCTCTTCAGCCGGTTTGCCGACCGAGGAGACCATCGAGAGCTCCAGCCGCGCATTGGAGCGGGCTGAGGCCATCGTTCACGCCAAGCTGAAGAGGGGGCTTGCAGTTCTGGCCACCATCGGGGCCACGGCGCCCTTCGTCGGATTGCTCGGCACCGTCATCGGCATTCTGCACGCCTTCCAGCAGATCGCTGTGCAGAAGACCTCGGGCATCGGCGCGGTCGCCGGCGGCATCTCCGAGGCGCTGGTCACCACGGCCTTCGGGTTGTTTGTGGCCATCCCGGCCGTGATGGCGTTCAACTATTTCACCGGGCGTGTCGAGGCTTTCGACGTGGAGATGGACAACTCCTCCAGCGAGCTGGTCGACTACTTCATCAAGCAGAGCCACAGGCACTAAGCGAAACGGCTGTCGGCAAGAGCGGGAGTTTTTTGGGAGGGCGGCGGAGTCAGGTTCTCTTCCGCCCACCCTTTTGAACCTCGCGCAGGTCAGTCGATTGGCGGCAAGGCCGGAGGCTCTCCGGAACAAAAAGATCTCAGCTACGGAGCCCAACAATGGGAATCACGGTTCGCAACGAAGGCGGTAAGGTCAACTCGAATATCAACGTCACCCCCATGGTAGACGTCATGCTGGTGCTGCTCATCATCTTCATGGTCATCACCCCCATGCTCCAGAACAAGGTTCATCTCGACATGGCGACGGTCGAAAATACGACCAACATGCCGGACGCCGACAAGGAAGACGCCGTGGTCGTGGCGGTTACGCGGGACGGGAGTGTCTTCCTGGGGCAGAACCATGTCGACGTCTCTCAGCTCGGCGCCCTGGTTCGCGACAAGTTGGCCGACAAGACCAGCAAGATGATTTATGTGCGCGCCGATGCGCGAGCGCAGTACAAGACGGTTGAAGACGCCATCGACGCGGTGCGCGCGGTGGGCGTGGACGACGTGGGCTTGTTGACGCAGAAGCGCGAAGCGGGCACGCCGGCGCAGTGATTCAGCCCGTGGACCGTCCATTCAACGATTTCGAGCAAGTGAGGAGTTTTAAGCCATGTCAATGACAGTGGGAAGCGGGGGAGGCTACTCGTCCGACATCAACGTTACGCCCATGATCGACATTCTGCTGGTGCTGCTGATCATCTTCATGGTCATCGTGCCCACGACGCCCAAGGGGCTTGATGCGCTGGTGCCCCAGCCGCCTAAGACCCCGCAGAATCCGCAGAATCAAATTGACCGCACGATCGTGGTGCAGGTGATCTACCGGCCCGGCGCGGCTCCGGCGTACAAGATCAACGAAACCGACTATGCCAAGAGGGAACTGCTGCCGAAGCTGACCGAAATCTACGCCAACCGCGCGGAGCGCGTCATGTTCGTCAGGGGCGACGACAACGTGGACTTCCGCTTCGTGGCCGAGGTTATCGATATTGGCAAGTCGGCCAACGTGGATCACATCGGATTGATGACGCCCAAGATCATGGCCGGCCAGTAGCGGTTGCTCAGGGGCGGGGGCGTTGGCATGGCCCCGGTTATCCTAGCGTTGGGAGCTCCGTCCGGAGGCGGTCAATGCGGGCGGAAAACAGGAGTACAATTCTTTCATCCTGGTTTCGGAGCCTGCCTCCCGCGGCCAGCCTCATGAGATTCCAGGCGTGCGATCGATAAGCACTTGCCTGAAGGAGAAGGATACGAAGATGAATGGACCCGCACGTATTACGGCGCTCGCGGTCGCCTTGGCCGGCCTGGTGATTTCCATGAGCGGGTGCGACAAACTTAGAGCCCGCGACCAGTTGAACAAGGGAGTGGACGCTTACAAGAGCCAGCGCTATGAAGAGGCGATCGGCCACTTCCAGAAGGCCACGCAGCTCGATCCGAAGCTGCCCATGGCAAAGAGCTATCTGGCCACAGCGCTGGCCCAGGACGTGGTTCCCGGACTGGATACGCCGGACAACCTGAAGACCGCGCAGCAGGCGATCGCCATCTTTCAGGAGGTTCTGGACAAGGATCCGAGCGATGTGAACAGCCTAAAGCAGATTGCAGGCATTTATTTCAGCATCAAGCGGTTTGACGATGCCAAGGCGTGGCAGAAGAAGGTGCTGGCGGTGGACCCGAAGGATGCCGAGGCTGCCTACACCGTTGGCGTGATCGATTGGACGATCGCTCACCAGAACACGCTGAAGGCATTGGCGACCGCCAACATGAACGATGACGGCGAAGGCAACCCCAAGGCTCCCAAGCAGGTGATGGAGCCTCTCAAGGCGCAGAATGGCCCACTGGTGGAAGAGGCTCTGCAGTATCTGAACCAGGCGGTGGCCAACCGGCCCAATTATGACGATGCCATGGTCTACCTGAACCTGATCTACCGCTGCAAGGCGGATCTGGACTTCGGCGACGAGACCGCCCGCAAGGCCGATGTGGCAACGGCGGCGGATTGGACTCAAAAGGCGATGGGTACCCGCAAGGCCAACGAAGAGAAGAAGAATGCGGGTCCGGGCGGCATCACCATGGATTCAAGCGGCAACCTGAAGTAGATTCAGGCGATCACCGGCACAAGAAAGCGGCCTCCGACCTGCGCGGGGGCCGCTGCTTTTTTGGTAATGATTGAGGCTCATCGCGAGAGATCGTGCGCAGCCGACGCCGGCCTTTGGCGCGCGGGCGGGACGATGTCCCGGTGAGTCAGCGGGCGCGCCTTCAAAGCGGCGAGCCCTATTTTGCGCCTTCTTTGAGAATCTCGTCGGCCAGGTAGTTGTGTATCTTGGCCTCGTCGTGAAGCTTTTCAAGGTAGGCGCTTTGCAGCAGTTGCGCGCGGTTCTGGTGCAGCAACTGGTGAATGGCCTGCTGGACGCGCGGGTCGTTCAATTCGCGCTGGCCGGCCGGCTCCTTGGCGATCAGCTTGTAGATGGCGTAACCGACGATGTGGCGTCCAGGCGCGGCGCTATCGTAGACCGGGAGAACGTCCGTGATTTGTCCCGTCTTGAGCTTGCCGATGGCGTTGTAGACTTCGGGGTCGGTGCGCAGTTGCGACTCGAAGACAAAACCTATGTCGCCGCCGTTCGAGGCCGTGTCCTTATCCTCTGAGAAATTCGCGGCTACAAAACCGAAGTCCTCACCGTTCTCGAGTCTGCCGTGCAAAGCCTCGATCTTCTTCTTTGCGTCGGCGTCGCCGGAGGCTTTGTTGTTCTGCAGGTTGGCAGCTTGCGGCGAAGGAGCGTTGCTGACCCCGATCCGGGCAAGGTTGTAACGCGGTTCAATCAGATTGAAGTCGGCCTTGTGGCTGTTGTAATAGCCGGCTATCTCCGCATCCGTGATGTCGATCTTGGACTCGATCTCCTTGTTCAGCAGCTTCTTTCGTGTCAAATCGTTGCGGATGTCGCGCTTGAGATCGTCCAGCGTCTGCTTGCGCAACTTGAGCTTCTCGTTGAACTGCTCCGGGGTGTCTGGCGCCTTCATCTCCGTGAGTGTGTCGTTGACGTCCTCGTCGGAGGCGGTGACGTTCAGCTTGGCGGCCTGCTGCTCCAGAGTCTCCAGTTCGATCATCTGGCGAAGGACCGCAAGCCGGAGGATCTGGGCCTGTTCCGCGGAAGGCTCCTGCGGAGTCTCTCCCTGGCTCAGCCTGTAGTCCTGGTATTTCCTCTCCAGATCGGAGCGCAGGATCTCCTTGCCGTTCACGGTGGCCATCACGTCGGGCGCGGGGGAGCGGTGACAACTGGCGAACGGGGCCAACAGGGCTCCGCTCAAGAGAATCAAGGCGGCAAAACGAGCATGGGTCGGGAAAAACGATTCAACTGACAACCTGGTATCTCCTATGGGGCCGAAAAGGCCCCGGCATTCAAGGATAAATCCACAGGCCGGCGCGGCGATAGCATCACGAGGGCCTATTTTCCAGCACCGGCAGTCTGAGACGGGTCGGCCGGAGCGGCTGGCAGAGCAACGCCGGCTGCGCTCAGGGCGCGGTCGATTGCCAGCCAGACCTGCTCTTCCGGAACCACGCCGTCGATGCGCTCGCCGTCCACGAAGACCGCGGGCACTCCATCAATCTTGAGCAACTCCGCTTCCTGCATCGAAGCGCGCACCTGGGTCTCGTCCTGCGCGGCGAGGCAGGCGTCGAGCTTGCCGGGGTCGAGTTTGGCCAGCGTCGCCTCCTGGCGGGCAACGCGATTCAGAGCGTCAAAGCTCTTTGCCGGATTGGGGTCTTCTCCACCGATCTCCTCGCGGTGGGCGTGGATGTAATCGACATAGGCCCAGTAGACCTCGCCGCTCTGCGCGGCCAGGCAGTTGGCATCCACGGCTGCGTGCATCGCCCAGGGGTGCATTTCAGCGGGTAGCGGGTCGTCCTTGTAGATGAAGCGGACCTTGCCCTTGTACCGCTCGAGCGTGGAGGGAAAGAGCGACTGATGCATTCGCTTGCAGTAAGGGCATTCGAGGTCGTCGAAGCTGATGACCGTGACCTTGGCGGCGGGATTGCCGCGGATGGGGCGTCCGGCGATGTCGATGGCAAAGACCGGATTCTTGACCAGGTCGAAGGTCTCCAGGCGGGCCAGGGTCTTGCCGTCGGTAGAGATCAGGAAGTCGATCACCTGCTGCTTCTTGGCGTGAGAGAGCGTGATGGGCAGCGAGTAATAGCCCGGAATCTGGCTGGGCTGGCGCGCGCCGAGGGTCACGGTAATGTCTTGTGGAATGTTGAACTGAGAGCGCACCATGACCTCAATGTGACGGTTGAGCACGGGGTCAAGCGCCGGTTGCGGGGCAGGTTGGGCCTTACAGCCCGCGGTCATGCAGAGTACGAGCAGGCCAGCCAGAATACGAATGCGCAACAATTTGAATTCCTCTCAAGAAAGAATACTCCACAGGGGGCGAAGCGGGCCGGTGGAGAAAACGCTTCGCAGGGCGATAACCAGTTGACGCGCGAGAGCTGGAAAGGCAAGCACGGGTTCGTTGATTCTTGCCCATGGGGCGAATCAAGGCGCATAGCGGGGAGACCAGGCGCGGGTGGAGTAGCGGCTTTAATAGGCGGGCGGCAGGGTGGGATCGCGGAAGACGGAGTTGGAGCGGCGGATGTCGCCGACGGAGCCGAAGTTGGCCAGCGTGAAGCTGTAGAGGTACTGGGTCTCGTCGCGGACCGAGCCGAGCTGGAAGCGGCGGTAACCGAAGGTGAGGCCGCAGCAGTTCCAGTTATAGGTGGCCTGTGCTCCGCCGTATTGCAACTGGCTGAGAACAAAGTCGTATCCGGCGTTGGCGGCAAAGTTGAAGCCTGCGCCGCTGGGCTTCCCGATGGAGAGAAAGGGCTGGATCTGCTGGCTCTGGATGATGGAGGCGGCGCTGCCGTTTTCGTCCACGGCGTTGAGCAGGGCATGGCCCACGCCGGCGGTGGTGCGGCCCCAACTGTAGCCGGCAAAGACGTTGTCGGCGTCCAGCCGCCCTCCCTTGGGGTCGTAGTCCATGTCCCACTCGACGCGCAGATTGTCGATGGCCTCGAAGCGCAGGCGCGAGGTGACAGGCGCAAGATTGCGCGGGGAGGTGAGGAAGGCGATGCCGGTCAGGTCCAGGGTGGAGTCGAAGACGTTGCGCCGGTCAGGGATGAGCGCGCCGCCGAAGTTGGGGTCGATGAAAAACTCCTGGGCGATCTGCCAACTGGCCCACTCGCGCGGCTTTTGCGGGCAATCGCCTGAAGGCAGCGCATCTTCAGGGGCGCAGCGCGGCGGGACGATGGGGCGTAGGTAGAAGCGCTGGGTGAGCGAGTAGCCCACTTCGTTGGTGTTGGTGGCGATGTCGGTGGTGTCGACCAGGAGCACATTCCGGGCCTGCGAGCCGATGCCGCCGACATAGCGGTAGGTCAGTTCCGGCTCGATGACGTGGCGCAGCTCCCGGTTCCATCCGCTGAGGGTAAAGTCGCGCTCGAAGGCCGGCGGACGGAGGTCGACGGAGGCCTCGACGTCGACGCGGTTGAGCGAGTCGTGGCTGATGGAAGGAGTGCCGCTACGCGCGCCGGTGAGGTCGGGGGTCTGGCTGATGGAATAGAAGGTATCGCGCAGCGCGGCCTCGGGAACCAGGCTCCAGCCGCCGGCTTCAAGCGGAAGCGAGAGGTGCGGATAGAAGTCCACGCGGCCCACGTTGCGGGCGTGGAAGTGGGGCTCGGAGCGGTTCAGGTAGCTGAGCGACGATCCAAGTCCCCCGTAGAGCGGCGACGCGAACAACGGCCGGTCGAGCACGTCGTATCGCAGGCTAGGCAGGTGCATGATTCTGGCTTCGTCGCCGTTGATGGAGCTGGCAAAGGTCTGGAAGCGGTCCAGCGCGACGGAGGGGATGAGGCCATTGTGCTCGTGGGTGACTGAGAGGTCGCTGGCTACCTGAGAGCTGACGGCCTGCGAGTAGTTGTCGTTGAAGACCAGGCGGTAGAGGTAGCTGGAGAGATATTCGACGATTCCGGCGACGCGAGTGTTGGAAGTCAGGTCTTTGCGGCCGAGGGCAACCACATCCACGCCGCCCTGGTTGACGAGTTCTTCGCCGACCGGGCCGGGCCGCAGATCGGCTGGGCGCGCGCCATTGGCGGAGCGCGCGGCGCCGGTGCGAATGGCAGCGCCCACCTGCTCTTCCACGCCGCGATCAAGCAAGGCATTCCAGCGCACGATCAGGTGGTCGATGCCGGGACCCTTGTAGCGGAAGTCGCCGTTGGGCGCCCAGCCGCGCTTGGAGTAGTACTCGGCGCCGACGACCATGTCCATGCTGCGGTTGATGACCCAGTAAACCTGCTCGCCGACGATGAATCCCTTGATGGACGAATTGCTGAGGACGGGGACCAGCACTCCGCTCTCGCGGCCCGTCTCGTCCACCGGATGGCGGAGGTAGGGAAGGTAAAAGACGGGCACGCCGAGAAACTCGAAGAAGGCGTTGGAGGTGGAGGCCTTGCCGTTGGCGAGGTCGATGGAGCGGGAGATCAGCCGCCAATCCGGGCGGGGCAGGCGGCAGTTGGTCATGGAGCCGTCGACGATGCGGTAGTTGCCCTCGCCGTTCTGGAGCAGAACCCTGCCTGAGAAGAGGAACGGATTGGCCGTGGAATAGACCACGGTGCGGCCGGCGGCGCGCACGCCCTGGGAGCCGTTGACGTTGTAAAAGCGGGCCGTGTGCATGTTGAGGCGCATCTCGCCATGCGAGGCATTGATGAGCACATCGTTGGGTCCGCCGGCAAGCTGAAGGTGGCCTTCGGCCTCCAGCTCCGAGGTGGACTGGTTATAGACGACCTTGTCGGCGCGGAGAATGTAGTCGCGGTAGTGGAAGACCACGTCGCCGGTGAGGGTGAGGACGTCGCCCACCCAGTGCTGATGGCCGGCGTCCCACTGGACGGGCACGCCGGTTGAGGGCGCCGGCTCAGGCTGGGCGACGGGCATTACCTCCTGGCCGGGATCGTCGGGTAGGGGCGCGCTGGAACTGTCTGGGGTCGGGCTATCTGGGTTGGAACTGCCTGCGCTGGCGGCGCTTTGCGGGGCGGGAGGCAGCGCATTGGTCGACGTCTGCCCTCGGAGCGAGAGGTGACAGAGGGCGAGCAGCGTGATGAATGCCAAGTTGCGAGGACGCATCCCAGGACCAAGACCGGTGCAAGGCTCAGGATAGCAAAAGCGGGCCGTCCTGGATGGGCCGCGCGCTCCGCAGTTCGCGAAGCAGACCAGAACCGGACAGTTCCCCACCCCAGTGGCTTTCACAATCCGCGCGAAGGCTGTGTACCTTCGCGATACCTCTCTCGCGTTTTTGACTGCAAAGGGAGCAGTCGTCCGGCTAGGATGGGCTTGCGGACCCGGAAGAGCGGCGCCATGCCCGCGAGGGGGCGTGCGCGCAGGCAGGCCCGGCAGCCGCGTCAGAAGGGACACTGGGGCATTGAGCACATCCGCAATCCTGGCCGATCCGTCACCATCATGGAAACAGGAAGTGAACCGGCGCGTCGCCGCGCACCAAGGCCGCAAGGCTTCTTCCGCGGCGGAGGCGAAGCCGCGCCTGGAGTCCAATCCAGGGGCAAGCAGGCGGGCCGCTGAGGCTGCCGCGCGGGTTGCCGCCCGCTATGCCAAGGCCCCCAGCTACAGCGAGATGCTGGCCAGCGAGGCTCGCGCCGCCGTGCGCGCCGCCGAGGCCGCCTCCCGGGCTGCGCTGGAGGCGCAGGCGGCCGCTGAGTCCATTCTGGCCGGACTGGAGGCTGCGACCGCTGCGGAGCGCTCGCGGGAGCCGGAGACTCTTCAAGACGAGGCTTCCGAGCAGACTTGCGAGCCGGCGTGGGAGGCTACAGCCGAGCTCGCCCGGCCGGCGGCGCCCAAATCGAGCCAAGCGGAGGAAGAGCAGTCGTTTGGAATCCTGTGGGATGCGGATTTGCCGGTGCGCGCGGCGCTGCCGGGGCCCGCTCGCGCGACCCATGGGCCAGGCGTCTTTGAGAGTTCGGCGGAAGGCTGGCGGCAATCGGCCCGGCTGGCGCGGGATGAACAGGACTCATTCCTGGAGAGTGAAGAGATTGAGGTGGTGGAACCCGCTCAGCCGATTCCCGCCAGGCTGATCGAGTTTCCTCGCCAGCTTGTTGCCACGCGCAAG
>JBEKCX010000047.1:0-11507 GCA_050014655.1 Occallatibacter sp.
CTGAACCTGCTCAAACAGGAAACAACCTTCAAACGCAGCATCAAGGGAAAACGCCTCAAAGCCGCATGGAACCACCCCTACCTGCTGAAATTACTGGGAGTTTGATATGCGTCGGCCCTGGCAGACCGGGCAGTCGAAGTAGTGCTCTTCAAACCGCTCGACTTCAAATTCCGGCAGGGTCCCCTCAACGTATTGCAACGCGTGGAGTTCAGCCGGCGCTCCTGTGCAAGCTCTCATCGCACAACCCTTTCCTTAAAGTGGGCTGTGGAACTGTTTTGTGACGCCATCGAGAAAAAGCTGGCGACTTTGCGTATGGCGCGCACCTTCCTCTGGCGCACAACATCCGGACTCAGACGCAGTTGCTGAGCGATCACCCCCGGCTTAAGCCCTTCTACCAGAGTCAATTGCAGTATGGATCGATCGACCGGGTCCAGAGTGGAAATAGCGCGCGCGGCCAAGGCTTGCTCTTCCTGTTCCGCAAGGGGGTCCATTGCGGCTGCAAGATCGGGCAGATCGTCGGAACACTCCAACGCGATAGGCTGGCGCCAACGCGATAGGCTGGCGCGCAGCATTCTTGAAGTGGCTGTTCAGAAGGTTGCGGGCGATTCCCAGAACAAACGACGACAGCTTTGCGACTTCGCGAAGCTGCCCGCGCCGCAGTGCGCAGATGGCTTCAATCATCACATCCTGCTGCAGATCGGCGGCCAGGTCGGGATCGCGGGTTCGGGCCAACAGCATAGCCTTGACCCTGGGAAGATATTGCCGGACAAATATCTCCTCGGCTTTCCTGTCTCCAGAGGCGATGGCCAGTACCAGCCGCTCCCTTTCCAGGGCCTTCTCGACCGCCAATTCGCTGGCTTCCGTGCCTTGCTTGTCCCACATCCGGCTGCTTTAGACCCCATCGCTTACCACTCATTCTTACCACATTGCAGGCATGGCTCAATCGTCTGAATGGCGTTCTCACAAGGCCAACTGTTTTTGCCGTGAAACCAGGGATAAGCCACTGCAAACGCACATTGGATCGCAAATCGCCCGGCGTCCAGGAGAGTCCGATGATTTCAGCGATTCTTTCAGTCGAGAAGTGTACTCGCCGCTCCAAGCGCTTGCGCGCTGCATTGACTTGGCGCCAGAACTCTGTGTCCGATCGCAGGCTGATATGCAACCCCTCTTCAGAACGGCTCAGAATTTTTGCAAGCTGTCCAGAAGTCAATGACAGCGCATGTGCATCGAGAACCAGACAAACTCTCCTGCGAGGATTATTCCTGTAAGCCATTTATCACATTTGCTTTACACGTGCCTTATTCTGGTGGGCCTGCAGGGATTCGAACCCCGAACCAAGGGATTATGAGTCCCCTGCTCTAACCGTTGAGCTACAGGCCCTTCATCGACTTGGAGACGCCGCCCGCGTCCGTGCAGCGGAGACTGCGGCGGTTGGCAGCCGTTTGGCCTCGATATTCCCCAAGCCCTGCAAGCATTGTATGGCGTGGGGAGTGGAGCGCAAAATCGGCGAAGAAGAATCGCCTGCCACCTTCGCTCGATCCTGGAGGCGCGGGCGCGATCTTCGCCCGCTCCCGGTGCGGCGTCACAACCCGTCTCCGGTTCAACTTGCGGGGGAATCGTCAGGCCCATTCCACGCTGGAAAGGCGTGCGCCTTTACACACCCCGACCCACCCGTTAAACTTGAAACTTCGGGGTCATGCGCATTCTTGGCGTGGCAGTTGTCTTCCCCTGCCGTGAGCCGGTATCGTAAGCTGACGGAGCGGGATTGGACTCGAGCCCCGGAGAGGTTTTCAAGTTCTGAACAAATACGAGGAGAAACACGCATGGCCGTAGAAGAGAAAGTCAAGCAGATCATCGTCGAGCAACTGCAGGTGGACGAAGCCGAAGTGACCCCCGGCGCCAGCTTCCAGGAGGATCTGGGCGCCGATTCGCTCGACGTGGTCGAGCTGGTGATGCAATTCGAAGAGGCCTTCGATCTGGAGATCCCCGACGAAGACGCCGAGAAGATCAAGACGGTCAAGGACGCGATCGACTACATCGAGAAGAACGCGAAAGGCGGCAAGTAGCCCTTGTCCAATCCGTCCCGCAGAGTCGTCATCACCGGACTCGGCCTGGTGTGCGGTGTGGGCAACACCGCTCCCGAAGTCTGGCGGCAGCTTCTGGCCGGCGCCAGTGGCATGGGGCCCATTCGGGGTTTCGATACCACTGGCTTTTCGGTCACCTTCGCCGCCGAGGTCAAGAACTTCGACCCGCTCAACTTCGTGGACAAGAAGGAAGCGCGCAAGATGGGGCGCTTCATCCACTTCGCCTTTGCCGCCGCCCAGGAAGCCATTGCCCAGGCCGGCCTCCAGATCACCCCGGAGATTGCCGACCGGGTGGGCGTCTTCATCGGCTCCGGCATCGGCGGATTTGAGATCATCGAGCGCGAGCACGCCAACCTGCTGCAGGGCGGCCCGCGCAAGATCTCGCCCTTCTTCATTCCCGCCGCCATCGTCAACATGGCCGCCGGGCAGTTGAGCATCCGCTACGGCGCCACCGGTCCCATCTCAGCTACGGCCACGGCCTGCGCCACCAGCGCCAACTCCATTGGGGACTCGGTGCGCATGATTCTGCACGGCGACGCGGACGCGATGATCGCCGGCGGAGCGGAGGCAGCGGTCACGCCGCTTTCGGTGGGCGGATTTGCCGCCATGCGCGCGCTCTCCACGCGCAACGACGATCCCACCCGCGCCAGCCGTCCCTTCGACAGGGACCGCGACGGCTTCGTTATCGGCGAGGGCGCCGGAATCCTCATTCTTGAGGAGCTGGAGTTCGCCAAGGCCCGCGGCGCAAAGATTCTGGCCGAGGTGATCGGCTACGGCATGAGCGCCGACGCCCATCACATAACGGGCATCGCACCCGAGGGCCAGGGCGCCCAGCGCAGCATGAGAGCCGCGCTCAAAGACGCCGGCATTGCGCCGCAGGATGTGGGCTACGTGAACGCCCACGCCACAGCTACCCCGGCCGGCGACGGCAATGAATCGCGCGCCATCGAGGCGGTCTTCGGCGAGCACGCCCTCAGCCACAAACTCAAGGTCAGCGGCACCAAATCCATGACCGGCCACCTGCTGGGCGGCGCGGGCGGCCTGGAGGCCGGCATCTCGGTGCTGGCTCTGGTCAACCAGCATCTTCCGCCCACCATCAACCTGGACAACGTCGATCCCGAGTGCCGCCTGGACTACGTGCCCAACCACGCCATCGCCCACAGCTTCGACGTGGCCCTGTCCAACTCCTTCGGCTTCGGCGGCATCAACGCCACGCTCATCATGCGCCGGTGGACGGAGTGAAGACAGCTTCTAGGTTGCTGACCGTGTGATTTGGTACCTTGAGTTCGAGCTATCCCAGGTCCCAAAATCGGGACCTGGGGCACCCAAAGTTGGTACTACTTCATGCGGTCAGATTACTAGAGCGTTTTCGGCCTGACTGTTTACGGTTCAAATTGAGATTTGTGCTCTCCCACCCTTGAATCAAAAAGCGATTCAAGGATGGGGCACCCAGCCTTTCACGGTACCAATGCAAAGGGCGCGCATCCTCTGGATGTGCGCCCCTTGCCGATTGAAAGCGGAAAGCGCCTCAACTGAAGGCCGCCGCCCAGCCCACGGTGATCAGCACAATGAGAGCCCACCATCCGAAGACGGCAATGTAGCCGGAGCTCCGCTTGACCCCCGCCACGGTCGCAATTCCAATCCCCATCAGCGCCATGGTCCAGATGGATGTTACATCCAGAGCGGTCGCCAACTTATAGAAAGCCGCATTGGTCTCCAGCGGATTCAGAAAGGCCCCCACGCTTGTGGGAGCGAAGTTGGCCAGATTGAACGACTCCGGCGCCGCTCCCGCGAAGAGCACTATGGCGCCCAGAAGCGATTTTATGATCCCCGGCAAACCCGCATACATCGACACGACAAAGATGTCTGCAAAAGTGGCCTTGCCCCCGAATCCGAGATTGATGGTGCCCCAAAACACCAGCGAACCCAGCGCCACGCCGATCAACACCAGCACCGGGCTGGCCGCGAAGCCGCCCTCCATGCTGTATTGTGTCATCTTCATTGCGAACTCTCGCTGATCCGGCGGCGCCTGATTCAACTTCTCTTCGGACTTGGGGTCCATGTGAATCGCATTCTCGGCTACTGTAGCCCATCCAACTTTGAATGTGACCGCCGCAAAAAAGACGTAACCGATCAAGACTGTGATCAGAAACGGCATCCACCAGCTCTTGTTGCCGCGCTTGATGTCCTCAAAGGTCTTCGACGGCGCGGTAAACGTGTTGCTTACGCGCTGCCACTGGCTTAGGCCGGCAGCCTCGGGGGCTGGTTCGGCTCCGGATGGATAATCGAAATCGCTCATGATATCGCCTTTCAGATGCCGCTTGGGGCTCGACGCACTCTCAGCGTACGCATCGGCTGCGCCCGTCGCCAATCGTCGCGCTCTGAAGACGATACGCAACCGGCCGCTGGGATGGTTCCCGGCAACGCCGGGAAAGAGATGCGTTTGTTGGCGATTGTACCCTTGAAAGGCCCCGGAGAGAAATCAATTTCGCGTCACGCCTGTCTAAAACCCGAAGCAAATCGAGCCGCGCCCGTCAAAGTCCCTGGGAAGCGATCTCCTCGGCTTCGGTCGGCGGCGGCGCGGGCGGCGCGTAGCTCTTGTAGACGGTGATGTGGAAGCAGGCCTGCTGAAACTCCTCCTCCACATCGATCTTGCCCTCCTCCTGCAAGGGCAGCAGCCAGCTCCGCATCCAGCCAATCTCCTGGCGGCTCATCCCCTGCTTGGCGATGTCGATGCTGGCTCCGGTCAGATGCGGGCTGGCGATGTCGCCCTCGGCCGGCGCGGCGTTCCCATTGATCTCCATCAGCCGCTTCTGATACTCGACGGTGCGCACCGCCGAGCTGACCTCGAGCGGGCGGTGAAACTCCGCTCCGTGAACGCGCGCCAGATCGCTGAGGAACTGCGCCGTCCAGGGCCGGCAGTAGCGATGGCTCTCGGGCAGTTTGGCATTCACGGTCAGCGCCGCCGACGCCGGCACCGGCACCAGCATCCCACGGCCGATGCGGTCCGCCAGATCGTCCTCGTCCTCGATCCGCTCCAGGCTGTCGGCCTCGGTCTTGTCGTTTTGCCGCACCAGCGATTGCAGCGATCCCGCCAGCGGCGGCGGCATGTCAGCCCGGCTCACTTGCAGCTCGGCAGCCTGGACCGTCGTCTGCCCCCGGCGCGCCCTCCCGCGGCCAACCGTGCGCCGGGTCTCTCGCAGAACCGCGTAGCGGACCTTCGGTCTGCCCGCATGACCAGCCTTGACGGCGGCCGGCCGGTTCGCTTTCTTCGGGGAGCGGTGGAAGGAGACCGCAGTCGAGACACTCCTGTGCGTCTTCGCCGAAAGAACCGGCGAGGCAATGGCCGAAGCCGCCGGCAGCGCGGCCAGCGCGAGAGCGAGCAATGCAGTCCGCAGCATGAGGGAGCGTGCGGAGAATCCAGAGCAGCTTCAGTATAGGCCCATTCGCCCTCAACTCCGAGTACCTGAGAAGATGCGGCTTTGTCCGATAATGCGCCGCTCAAGCCGTCCTTGCCCAACTCCCTACTCCCTACTCCCTACCCCCTGCTCTCCGTCCCCCGCGTATAATGAGTATTCAAGTTCTTTCATCTCTCGCGGATGGAGCACTCCCGCTTCCCGCCCTGGACCGTGGATGCCCGAACACATCAAAAAGCAGATTCTCGCCGAGATCGCTATCCTTGAGCACGAGCTCTCCCACGAGCTTCCCGCTGAAATCAAGAAGGCCGTGGCCATGGGCGATCTCACGGAGAACGCCGAGTATCACATGGCAAGGCAGCGCCAGGACTTCGTCAATGCGCGCTTGGGCCAGCTCAAGCGGCGCATGGCCGAGCTTTCGCTGGTGAATCTCTCCAACATTCCCAGGGACAGGGCCGGCTTCGGTTCCACGGTGGTGGTCTTCGACTCCACCAAGGACGAAGAGATCGTCTACCGGCTGGTGACCAGCGAGGAGTCCGACGTCTCCAAGGGCCTGATCTCGACCACATCGCCCATTGGCCGCGGCCTGGTGGGCAAGCGCCTGGGCGACATCGCCACCGTCGTCACTCCTAACGGCAAGCGCCAGCTTGAAATACTGAAACTTACCACCATTCACGATGAAGCGGCCGCGGCTGCTGCGGAGAACGGAGCCGCCGCCGGCGCAGAGAAGCAAGGAAGCCTGGGATGACCTGGACAAGTGCTTTTGGCCGCGCTTGCGGCTGGCTGCTCGACCGCATTGTGCATGGCCTGGCGCTCACCCGCATCTCTCCTAATGTGCTCACGCTGATCGGCCTGATCATCAACATCGTGGCCGCCGTGCTGTTTGGCCACGCCAACGCCACCAACGCCGACTGGATGTTCTTCTATGCGGGACTGGTGATCTTCGGCGCCGGCATCTTCGACATGGTGGATGGCCGCGTGGCCCGGCGCAACAACCAGGTCACCGTCTTCGGTTCCTTCTTCGACTCGGTGATCGACCGCTACTCGGATGTGGTGCTGTTCTTCGGCCTGCTGGTTTACTACGGCCGCATCAACCGGTTCCGGTACGTGTGCCTGGTGGCCTTTGTGATGGTGACCTCGCTGATGGTCAGCTACACGCGCGCCCGCGCCGAAGCCCTCATCGGCCAGTGCAAGGTGGGCTTCATGGAGCGCCCGGAGCGGATTGTGCTCATCATCCTGGGCGCTCTGTTCAACCATTGGGGCGTAATGGCTCCGGTTCTGTGGGTGCTGGCCGCGCTCTCCACCATCACCGTCGCCCATCGCATCGTCTACACCTACCAGAACACCAAGCATCTGGCGCCGCTAGGCTGAGGAGCGAAAGGGGTAGTTTCGTTCGTCTGCAAGACGGCGGATGTTACAAAAGCCCGGAGAATCTCCAATGGAACTCAAGCGTCTTCGGTTATCGATCCTGCCGGCGTTGGCCGCACTGTTGTGGTCCGTGCCGGGTCCGGCTCAGAATCTCGATTTTCCCCACGGACTTGGTTCCGCGGCCAGCCTTTATCCAACCCAGCAATCGGTGATGAATCAACTCACGTTGCAGGTGAAGAGCATCGTCAACAATGGCACGCAGCCGATCTTGAGCTGCGCCGCCAACGGGGGTTACACGGGAGACGATGTGGCGGACGGCGAGTGGGGAACCGTCGCTCTGCTCGCCTTCTGGTGGTACCAGAACAACGGCAGCGCCGCAGGATTCAATTCCCTGACGCAAAGCGGCAAAGCGGCCATCACCGCCGCCTCGTACCAGACATTCGCGCAGAGTGAAATCAATTATGCTCTCGGAGTTACCGGAGGCAATCCCTGCGACTTATCCGATAGCGGCCAGGCTACGGGCGGCAGTTCCTATCTGCTTGCGGCCAACGGATACCTCTATTCGAAGTATCTTCCCACCGACACGGTCGTCGGCGAAGCGAATTACGAGGAGACCGCGCTCAGCCTGATTTACAAGGACATGATTTACCAGTACAACACCGCGCCCGCCGGCGCCAGTCTATTGACCTCATCCCAGTTGGCAAGCGTGATGAGCAGCGCGCAATCGAACTGGTCCTGGCTCACGATCGATGCGGTCTTCGATCCCGAGCACACCGCCAATCAGGTGATGCAGGCCGTTCTGGGCGGTTACTGGCTTGGCTATGTTATGGGCCTGGATACGGCGCAGTTCAGCCAGAGCGCGGCCACTGCGCAGATGAGCGCGGCCCTGGATTACTACGACGGAGGATTGGCGAATTCCAATCAGACAACCGGCTTCCGGCAGATCGAAATCGCCACCAATTCACAGGGCTACAAGTATTTCACGGAGCATTTCCTCTGCATGTTGCCGACCACTCCCACGACTCGGGTCTACGACCAGGCCAGTTGCACCGCGAGCAACGGCAAGGCCCAGCTTGACGGCTTCGACACGCACTACAGCGGGCTGCAACTGACCCACATGGTTCAACTGATCTACATGATGAACCTGGCACAGGCTAAGTACCCGAGCTTATGCAACACGAACAATGGACCCTCCTGCATCAATTCCAATGTTTACCCCGATGCGCTGGCGGAGGCCGAGTACAGCCGCGACCGGCTTTCGCAGGCAGGAACCATGCACGGCGGTTCGCGCCACAACGAGATGGGCAGCACCTCAACGGACATGACCTTCAGCGCGGGGTATAACTACTTCGGGCAAATCCTGGGCGAGGATTTCGGCCGTTCCCTGGTCAGATTAAACGATAGCTCCAACGGCGCGGGCAGCGCCGACGCCTGGGGACACCGCTCGGCTGAACTTATCTTTTTGTACTTGAATTATCAGCCCTGGATTGCGGCGCCGCTGACGGTCAACAGCCTGGCCGGAATGCGCAGAAATAGCGTTTCGGTCACCTTCGATGCGAGCAACCAGCCGCAGGAGATCTCCGTCGGCGGCACGGTGCTGACCGATGCCATTCATAACAGCGTGGTGGGCAGCGACGGCGGCGCCGATACGCAGAGCGAGCAACTGGGAGTTAACGGCAAGGCGCAGGGACTGGAGATCGTCGATGCGAGCGGCAATGTTACCACCCCAGCCGCGATGAGTCAGCCGGTCTATGACTCGACGACGAACTATACGTTGCGCTCGGTTACAGGAACCGCAACCATACCGGGCGGAAGCGCGAATCTGCGCCAATACTATCTGACCGACGGAACTTCCCTGTATATTGTCAGCCTGGCGCAGCTTCCCTCCGGGTCGGCTTCACTGACTTCAGTCGGCAGTCTTCTCGGCATGCCCAACATTTCCACCGAGAATCGCATCGTCGACGTCTGCCCCATCTCCGCCACGCCGTGCGGCAGCTCGTCTTCCACCGTGGTGCTCGACTTATCCGCGGGAACGACGGGAAGTTTTGGAGGAAGTTATAGCAGCGTCACGGGCATCCAGACGGGCGGCGTCGCCATGTACGCGTGGCCGCAGATCGTCGCGGAGAATGCGGCCCCTTCGCCCACTGGCTATACCTGGCGGAGTCCCGCCGGTTATCCCACGGCTTATACCACCACTCTGGAAGACCTGAGCGATGCAACTCCGCATATCTTCTACTACCCCAACAGCATTTCTGCAATTATCACCAACAGCGGCGAGATTCGCACACAGATGCAGCCCACTTCCGGGCCAACCGCCTATAAGCCCGGAGATAGTATCGCGTCGGTCGTCCGCATCGCGCCAACTTCGTTTGGGAACACCATGACGGTCACCGCGCATTACGCCGCGGGTTCGGCCTACAATCTTGCTTCCTGCGCAGCTTCCCCGTGCCTGGATGTTGAGGATACCGGGCTTTCGTTTACGGTTTCTTCATCGGGCGTGGCGACCTTCGCCGACAAAGCTTCATCGCAGACCATCGTCTCGCCTGAATTGGGCACGCCGGCGCTGACCGCGCAGACTATCACCTTCAACAATCCCGGCGCGCAGACGGTGGGCACGCCGCTCGCGCTCACGGCCACGGCGACTTCGGGGCTGACGGTCAGCTTCGCCTCGACCACGGCGAGTGTTTGCACGGTTAATGGCACGACGGCGACATTCATCGCTGCGGGCACGTGCTCGATTACCGCGTCGCAGGCCGGCAACAGCACCTACGCGGCGGCCACGCCGGTCTCGCAGAGCTTCACGGTGAACGCAGCCAGCCTGACTGCGCAGACCATCAGCTTCGCCAATCCCGGCGCGCAGACGGTGGGCACGCCGCTCGCGCTCACGGCCACGGCGACTTCGGGGCTGACGGTCAGCTTCGCCTCGACCACGGCGAGTGTTTGCACGGTCAACGGCGCGACGGCGACATTCATTGCCGCGGGCACCTGCTCCATCACCGCGTCGCAGGCGGGCAACAGCACCTATGGGGCGGCCACGCCCGTCTCGCAGAGCTTCACCGTGAGCACCGCGCTCACCGCGCAGACCATCACCTTCAACAATCCCGGCGCGCAGACGGTGAGCACGCCGCTCGCGCTCTCGGCCACGGCCAGTTCCGGCCTCGCGGTCAGCTTCGCTTCGACCACCACGAGCGTGTGTACTGTCAGCGGCACGACGGCCAGCTTCATCGCCGCGGGCACCTGCTCCATCACCGCGTCGCAGGCGGGTAACAGCACCTACGCAGCGGCCACGCCCGTCTCGCAGACCTTCACCGTGAGCACCGCGCTGATTGCGCAGACCATCACCTTCAACAATCCCGGCGCGCAGACGGTGGGCACGCCGCTCAACCTCACGGCCACGGCGACTTCGGGCCTGGCGGTCAGCTTCGCTTCGACCACAGCGAGTGTCTGCACGGTCTCCGGAGCGACGGCCAGCTTCATCGCTGCGGGAACCTGCTCGATCACCGCGTCGCAGGCGGGCAACAGCACTTACGCCGCGGCCGCGCCGGTCTCGCAGAGCTTCACGGTCAACGCAGCCATTGTGCCCAGCTTCACGGTTGGCGGCACCGCAGTGACCATCGCGGCTCCCGGCGCAACCACTGGCAACACCTCGACGATCACTGTAACTCCCAGCGGAGGTTTCACTGGCAGCGTGACGCTGACAGCGGCCATTGCGGGAGGGCCTTCCAATGCTTCGGCGGATGAGCCGCTGCTTAGCTTCGGATCGACCAGCCCGGTCACCCTTTCCAGCGCTGCCGCCGGCACGGCCACGCTCACCATCTCCACCGTGGCGGCAACCAGCGCGACTCTGGCTCGCCCCATGCGCCCTTGGCGCGGCAGCGGTACGGCGCTGGCCTGCATCTTACTCTTTGGCCTCTTTGCGCGCCGCCGATGGCCAGCGAGCCTCGGCCTGCTCGTCTTTGTTGCTTTGCTTGCCGGCGGAGTCTCCGGTTGCGGTTCTGGGAGCAGCGGCGCGGGGGGCGGCGGAGGCGGAGGAGGCGGCGGGAACCCCGGCACCGCAACAGGCCTTTACCAGGTGACCGTGACTGCCACTTCGGGATCAGCTACGGCGCAAACCACATTCAACGTCCAGCTGAATTGAGGGTTCTTTGCGACAGGCAAATGACTTGCCCCGCAGCGTGATGAACCCATCGGCCGGGCTGCTCTTCAGACTCCCGCCTGAACCACGTTTTCCAGCGGCTCGCCGTGGATGTAGCGGCGCAGTTCGCCGGCTGCGACGCCCAGGGACCGCGGAGCGAACTGCGGGCTCGATCCCCCGATGTGCGGGGTGAGCAGCAGGTTGGGGCAGCTCCACAGCGGGTGGCCCTCCGGCAGCGGCTCAGGATCGGTCACGTCAAGGGCGGCGCGAATCCTGCCCGACCGCAGCGCATCGACCAATGCGCCGGTGTCCACTACCGGCCCGCGCGCGGCATTCACCAGCAGCGCGCCCCGCTGCATCAGAGCAAGCTGGCGCGCGCCGATCAGCCGGTACGACTCCGCCGTGGAAGGCAGAATCAGTACCACAATCTCTGCCCGCGGCAGCAGGCTGTCCAGCTCGGCGACCGCATGAACGAGAGGCTCGCTGCGTGCGCTGCGGGCCACG
>JBEKCX010000048.1:0-11490 GCA_050014655.1 Occallatibacter sp.
CCGGGCGCTTGGCAGCCGCTGGCGCAGAGCTCCGGCCAGGGTTCGAGTGGCCAGGCGTCGAGCGGGCAGGTATCGGCCACCCCGCAGGGCGGCTTTGTCTTGAAGGTGAACGGCGAGCTGGTTCTGACCAACGTGGTGGCGCGCGACGCGAAGACCGGCGAGCTGGTCCAGGGCCTGAAGCAGAGCGACTTCAGCATCTATGAAGATGGCAAGCAGCAGAAGATCGACACCTTCGACTTTGAAAGCGTGGACAAAGCCACGCCGCTGAACGAGGCCACGGTGAGCGGATTGGCCGCTGGGACGACCGGCAATGGGTCCAAGGCCGTGGTGGTGGCAAAGCCCGAAGATCTGCGCAATCACCGCCTGATCGTGATGTTCTTCGACCTGACCTCGATGCAGCCGGAGGATCTGGACCGCAGCGTCGCGGCGGCGCAGGAGTTCCTGAAGACGAAGATGCAGCCCGCCGACCTGGTGGCGCTGGTCTCGCTCGGCGACACGCTCAAGGTGGACCAGGACTTTACCGCCGACAAGACCGCGCTGATCGGCGAAGTGGCCGTCTACAACGGCACCGAGGGCCAGGGCTTTGCCGAGGGCGCAACAGCGAACACGAACCAGGTGGAAGACACCACCGGCTACACGCCCGACGAGAGCGAGTACAACGACCTCAATACCGATCGCGAGCTCTTCGCGCTGCGGGCGGTTGCCAAGGCGCTGGAGAAGATTACGGAGAAGAAGTCGCTCCTTTACTTCTCCGGCGGCATCTCGCGCGACGGCATCGAGAACCAGGCCTCGCTGCGGGCGGCCATCAACTCCGCGGTGCGCGCCAACCTGGCCATCTACAGCGTGGACACGCGCGGCCTGCAGGCGATCTCTCCTTTAGGCGACGCCTCCACCGGCAGCCTGCGCGGCAGCGGCGCTTCCAACGGCGGCGCGCTGGGCAACAACATGCAGGCCAACTTCGCCACGCAGGAGGTGATGGCCACGCTCAGCACCGATACGGGCGGCAAGGCGTTCTTCGATTCCAACGACTTCGCTCCCGCCTTTGCGCAGGTCGAGCGCGATACCTCGGCGTATTACGCAATTGGATTTCGTAGCACAAATCCGCTGCGCGACGGCCGCTACCGAAAGCTGACCATCAAGGTGAACCGGCCGGGAGTGAAGCTTGAATACCGGCCCGGCTACTATGCGCCGGCCGACTTCCAGCACTCGGCCCACGAAGACCGCGAGCGCGAGCTTGAGGAGCAGTTGGCCAGCGATCTGCCGGCCACCGATATGGCCGTCTATCTGGACGCCATGTACTTCCGCCTGGATGAGAACCGCTTCTTTGTGCCGGTGTCGCTGATCGTGCCCGGCTCGCAGATTCCTTTTGTGAAGGGCGGCGACAAGGATAAGGCCACGCTGGACATTATCGGCGCGGTGATCGACGAAGCCAAGCGGCCCATCGGCCATGCGCGCGAGACGGTGAAGCTGAACCTCGATCCGAGCTTGCAGGCGCGGCAAAAGAACATCCAGTACACCACCAGCTTCAACCTGCCGCCGGGCAAGTATCGTCTGAAGTTCGTGGTGCGCGAAAACCAGACCGGCCGCATGGGCTCGTTCGAGGCGGAGATTACGCTGCCGGAGATGAAAAAGGCTCCGCTCAAGATGAGTTCCATCGTGCTCGCCTCCATGCGCCAGCCTAGCAAGAAGGACACTCCGCTGGTGCGCGGCGGCCAGGAGTATGTTCCCAACATCAGCCACGTCTTTCGCCGCGACCAGCACCTCTACCTGCTCTACGAAATCTACAGCCCGGCGCGCGAGAAGCCGGCCGACAAAGAGCCCAAGGGAACCAAGCCCGGCATCAGGCTGCTCAGCAGCCTCGAGCTGATTCAAGGGGGTACAAAGGTCTACGAGACTCCGCAGGTCGAGGCCCGGGCGATCAATGTTGAGGGGCGCGATGCGGTGGCCATCGAGCTGGACGTGCCGCTGGCCGGTCTCAAGCCGGGCCAGTACCTGTGCCAGTTGAATGTGATCGACGACGCCCAGGGCAGCTTTGCGTTTCCGCGCTTTGCGGTGCTGGTGCGGGAGGCGGCGGCAGCGCCGGCCGGAGGTCAATCTTTGTTGAAGGGCTGGTCGCCGGGAACCGGCGCGCCTTCGCTCGCGAACCCGTAAGGGCAGTGCCGGCAGCCTGAGCCGCAGCAGGAGCCGCGCTTGAGATGGAACGCAGCCGTGAACACCAGGTTCTCCCCTTCGAGGTAGTAATCTCCGGCTTCGAGCGGCGGCGGCGGCGCGGAAAAGTGGGAATTCTCACCCATCCGTCTATTCTCGCGTGGACCGGCCTGGATTGCTGAATGCGGCCGGAAGCAATGGGTAGAATTGAAGCATGAAAGTCACAGCGCAGGATCGCGCCCGCAAGATCAAGGTTATTCTCTTCGACGTCGATGGCGTTCTTACCGACGGAACCATCTGGATCTATCCCATGCCGGTGGTGCTGCCCGATGGCTCCATCGTCACCAAAATGGTCGAGGCCAAGGGCTACAACGCTCACGATGGCGCGGGCATGACGCTGGCGCGGCTGGGCGGCATGAAGGTGGGCGTCATTACCAAGCGCATCAGCGAGAGCGTGGCTCTGCGCGCCCGCGACCTGAAGCTCGAATTCGTTTATCAGGGCTGCGCCTTCAAGATGAAAGCGATCCGCGAGATCATGGAGAAGGAAGGCGTGACCCTGGACGAGATCGCCTACGTGGGAGACGACGTGATCGACCTGCCGGCGATGCGCCAGTGCGGCCTTGCCGTGGCCGTGGCCAATGCGCGGGCGCAGGTGAAGGCCGAGGCCCACTACGTGACCCCCAGCAAGGGCGGCAAAGGCGCGGGGCGCGACGCCATCGAGTTCATCCTCCAAGCCAAGGGATTGCTCCAGCGGTGCATCGATGCCTCCATCGACGAAGGCAATCCGCTCCCGCCTTCCATGGACATCGGCAAGGGCGGGGATCTGAAATAGGCAGGCAAGACGATGGAAGCGCAACCAAAACGAGCGGTCGTGCTGCTGAGCGGAGGGCTGGACTCTGCCACGGTGCTGGCCATCGCCCGCAGCGAAGGCTACGAGCTGTACGCACTCTCGTTCTCCTATGGCCAGCGCCACATTGTTGAGCTTGAAGCGGCCCGCCGGGTCGCAGCATCCATCGGCGTCGCCGCGCACCGCATTGCGGCCATCGATCTGAGGGTCTTCGGCGGTTCCGCGCTCACCGGCGACATTGATGTGCCCAAGGGACGCACGGCGGGCGAGATGGCCGAAGGCATTCCCATCACTTACGTTCCCGCGCGCAACACCATCTTCCTCTCCTTTGCGCTGGCCTGGGCCGAAGTGCTGGGATCGAGCGACATTTTCATCGGCGTGAACGCGCTGGACTACTCGGGCTACCCGGATTGCCGTCCTGAGTTCATCCATGCCTTCGAGAAGATGGCCAACCTGGCCACCAAGGCCGGGGTGGAACGCCGCCAGGCGCTAAGGATTCACACTCCGCTGATCGCTCTGACCAAGGCGCAGATCATACGCAAGGGCATCGAACTGGGAGTGGACTACGGCCTCACCAGCAGTTGCTACGATCCGTCGCAGGCGGGCGCGCCCTGCGGGCAATGCGATTCCTGCCTTCTGCGGCGCAAGGGCTTCCGCGAGAACGGGATGGAGGATCCGTTGCCCTACGGGCGAGCGAGCGGCGGAGCTTCTTAGAGATCTGCGGGTGCTTTCCAGAAAGTGGTGGCGGACGGACGGAGACCCGGATCAGCCTTCCGGCGCGGGGTTCTCCGCAGCTTCGGCTTCCATGCGGGTGAGGATGCCCTGCATCTCGACGAATTCGGGGCGGCCGTGGAGGGGATTGAGGCGGGGATCGGCGAGCATCTGGAAGAACCACGGGCAGCGGTTCTCATTGGCGGCGCGCAGCTCGGAGATCGCCGCATCCAGGTTCCCGAGCGCGACATGGACGGCGGGATGGAACGCGTTGAGGACGAAGCGTTCCCGGCTCAGCCACTCCAGGCGTTCCAGGATGGTGCGGGCCTCGTCCGCGCGGCCCGCGCAGGCCAGGGCATAGCCGCGGACGGCGCCGGCGAGATCGAAGTATGGCGAACGCTGAACGAGGCCTTGCGCAAGCTCGGCGGCCTCGGCCGCGTCTCCGTGGAAGGCGAGAATCATGGCCCCGTAGAGAGAGGCGCCCTCATGCTCGGGGAAGAGAGCGAGGGTTTGGCGAATCTGCTGGACGCTTTCATCGGCCTGACCAGCCAGGTGGAGCGCCCATGCCAGGCGGGCGTGCAGCCAGGGTGCAAAAGGATCGTGGAGGAGGGCGGCGCGCAGTATCGCGATGGCTTCCGCAAAGCGGTGGCGGCTGAGCGCGAACATGGAGCGCACACGAGTGATCCAGGGATCGTGGGGCAGATAAGCGGAGGCGGAGAAGGCCTGAAGCGCTGCGGGCAAATCGCGGTCCACATGGAAGTTGATCCAGCCGAGCGCGGGCAATATGCCGTCGGCGCGCTGCTGAGGGCCCGGAGCCGAGCTCCCATCCCAAGGCCCAGAGCCAATCCAGGGAGCGGATTCCGCCACCCGGCGGACCATGTCCGCGGCCACGGACGCACACATAAAGCCGTAGAAGGCCTGGGTGACGCACAGATGCGCCAAATCGACCTTGGCGGCGATTAGCAGGGGGTCCAGCTCGGTGGCGCGCAAGAGGAGTTGCAGGCTGTCCTGCATCCGGTGGCGTTGAAGGGTCTGCCACTCATGGTGGGCGCGCTGGTAGAGTTCGTAGGCCTCGCGGCGGTTCGACCCCAGCGACGAAGTGGGCGCTTGGTTGCCCTCCAGGGTCCGGTCATTCCTGCCATCCCAGGAGGCAACGCCCGGTTCCTGGGTACTGCGGTCGAGCTCGGCGGCGGCGGAGATGGAAAGTGCTCCTGAGTGCAGGCGGAAGGCGAGGCGGTCGCCCAGCTCCGATTCGAGTCCGGCGATGCGGCTCTGCGGCACGATCAGGTCTTCTACCCAGATCTGAGCGCCATCCTCGACCCGGACCATCTCCGCCCGGAGGCGGAAATGCGAGGGCAGGGCGCGCAGGGTTCCGGCCAGGACAAGGTCCGCTCTGAGGCTCTCGCCAATCTGCTGTGCGCTGAGACCCTGAGAGGCCAGCATGAAAACCGAATCCCGGGCAAGCACGGTAACGGACGGAGGATGCGCGTTGCTCAGCCGGATGATGGTCTCCTCGGCGACGGCCGGACCTAGATGCTCGGGAATGCCGTAAGCGGTGGCGAAAGGCGCGATGGCCAAACGAGGGAGCGCATTGGCCGGCGCGACGCCTTGAGGGCGCACCTGGGCTGAGAAGCGATAGCCGCGCTTGTAGACGGTCTGGATGCACTGTTCCGGCTCAAGCCGCGCACGCAACGAGGAGAGGCACTTGGTTACGCTGTCGCCGGTAACGTGCACATCGCCCCAAAGGGCCTGGCGCAGCTCAAGGGGCGAAACAATCTGGCCGGCGCGAGCTACAAGAAGACGGAGCGCCGCCAGCTCCTTGGGAGGCAGATGAACGACCGCCCCACCGCGCAGGAGGGTGCCGTCGGCCTGGAGCCGGAAGCCTGCAAAACTCAGCTCTCGATCCCTGTGGCCAGTGTTGGTGGCCGGAAACCCCGGGTCTTTCGATCTGAGCGAAGCGGACGAAAGCGATTTCTGCCGATCCAACGAAACTCCCTCGAAGTTCCGGTTAACCTGCTAGCCAATGTTTTACCATCCGTCCAAGACGAATGGCGCCTGCCCGGAGTGGCCCCGGGAAGCTGCGTGGCAAGCATCGGGGGAAAAATGGCGTTGCAGTCCCTTAGGAACTGTCCGGCTTCTAAGAGCCCACCAAGAATGACCTCATTATGCTGACTCTGAGCGATGCTGGAAGACCTTGATGTCGATATTCTTCCGCTCAAAGTAATCCAGAGTGGTTACTTATTTACTAGATAGATACTAAGCCATTATGAAGGCATCTTGTTGAATATATTTTGTTTGGAAGCGTCTTGCGCAGGTAAGTCTCTACCGCTCGCTGCGACCCCACTGGCGTGCGTCGGGCGGTGCCCGATTCTGCAGGGGGCCTGGGTGCCGCTTCGCCGCTGGGACGAAGTGTGCGCCGGCCCTGCGCGCACTTCAAAGAGCCGCGCCTTCTCCGAAAGCGCCACAATCCGCGGCTAGTCTCCCGCGCCGGGAATGTAATGGTACTCGATCTTGGCGGGCTTCTTTGGCGCGTCGCCGGTCAGGTCGTGCGTGTGCCAGACGACCGACTCCGCGGCCACCTCCGGATGTTTGCGCAGGAACTCCAGCGCATAGACGCTGGCGGTGGGGTCGTCTTTCTGGTCGGCGAATTTGGCGCTCTCGATGGCGGCCTTGGCCTTCTCGCCCAGCCGCCGATAGAGGATGGCGAGCTGGTAGTGCGCGGCCAGGTCGTCTGGATCGACGGCCTGCAGGCGCTCGTAGGCGCTGCGAGCCGCGACGTAGTCGTGCTGCTGGTAGTAGCTGAAGCCGAGTTCGCGCAGGGCGTCCCTGGCGCGGGGATACTTGGCCAGCACGGCTTCGAGGTCGGCGATGGCCTCCGCAACCTGGCCGGCGTTGCGCTCCACCAGAGCCCGGTAATAGAGGGCGCGAGGATCGCCGGGGAGCAGGGCGAGTGCCTTGGCCAGATTGGACTTGGCGTCGTCGTACTTTTCCCAGGAGATCTCCACGACAGCCATATTGGTATAGGCGTCGGCGTAGTCGGGGCGCAGGGCGGCCACCCGCTCAAAGGCATGGACAGAAGCCTGGTACTGCTGCGCGTCGAGCAAACCGATGCCGTAGTTGTTCCAGCGCATCCACTCTTTGTTCTCCGACGGGTCGGGCGGCTGGGGCGAGTTTTCTCCGATCTTGAAGGTCTTGGTTTCCGACGCCATATCGACTACCGGCATCGGGTATTGCTTCTGGTCCATCGCGTAGTCGATGAAGTGCTGATTGAAGCGGCGGTATCTGACGGTGGCCGTCAGGGCGATCTGGCCGGTCATGTCCTTCGGCAAACCGAAGCGGTAGCGAATCAGCTGCGACCGCCCCGACTGCAAGGCGTTGTTGTAGGCCAGCACCCGGTTGTGCCAGATCTGGTGCAGGTCGTTCAATTCGCCCTTCGCGTTGATGAGGCGGTTGGTGAAGGAGTGGGCGGAGGGGTCGAGATTGCCGTCGGGCTGGATAAACCCGCTCTCGGCCAGCGTCTTGCCGGAGCCGTCCTTGACCGTGAAGTCCACCCAGGCCTCGTAGAAATCGCGCTGCTCGGGAATGAAGGTGTGCCCGATGCCCTTGTTCTGAATGACGACGTCGGCGACCAGGGTTTCGCCGGGAGCGAGCGAGAAGCTGGTGAGGCCGAGCGGGGCGACGAGGACTTCGTCGCCAGGCGTGGCTTCGGCGCCCTCTTTTTCGAGGCCGAAGATATCCACGTTAAGAACGCCCTTGCCGTCCGGGCCGTTCTTGAGGAAGGCGGCGAGTTTTTCGGCCTGCTCGGGATAGTTGTAGTACTGGGGCATGAGGGTATTGCCGCCCAGCCAGCGGTGCGAGACGAGCTGGCCGTCCTTGGCGCCTGGGTCGATGGCGCCTGGGGGCAGAGGCTCGCGAAGCATGTGGCAGCTCTGGCAGGTGGAGACCGAGTCCTTGCGATAGAAGGGCAGCGGAGACTGCTTGGTGAAGCTGGCGCCCTGCCACTCGTCGTAGAGGGAGATGGCGCGGAGCCATTTGTAATCGTCGAGCGAGCGCGGGATGGCGGCCTTGTGGCAGGCGGCGCAGAACTCGGCGGTCTGGTAGAGCGGGCGCATCACGGCCTTGGAGTGGCGGTCAAGATGAGCCAGGATTTCAGCGTCGGATGCGGGGCGCGCGATGGGCTCGCCGGCTTCATCGACCAGAACGGCGGGGATGCCCATGACGTAGCTGCCGGTGCCCGTCGCGTCCGTGGACTGGATAGCGTGGCAGGTGGAACAGGTAACTCCTTCGTCCTCGAACGGGCGCTTCTTGGGCATGCCCTGTGACAGGTCGCCCGAGATCAGCGCGACCGGGTTGTGGCAGCCCTCGCAGTGGCGGGAGTACTGCACGCCTTTCTCGTCGATTAGCAGGTTTACGTTTTTCAGATACCAGGGAGCGCGGAAGCTGTTGGAGTGAACCGACTGGCGCCACTGGCGATAGGCCTCCTGGTGGCAGTGGCCGCAATACTGGGCGGAATAGAAGCTCTTGGGGCTCAGGAACTGGCCGTTCGAGGAGGTTGCGTTGGAGGGGAGAAACGGCGCGTCCTTGCCGAAGGCGTAGTTGTAGCGCGATGCGACGGAATCGTGGAAGGGAGTCGTTGGCCCGGTGATGCCGGCGGGTGCGGAGTAGGCCGGAGTTGTCGCGGGAGCAGGCGTGGCGGCCGAGGAGCCTGGTGATTCCGCAGCGGCGCGAACGGTCCGCGCGAACTGCGGCCAGGCGACCGCGAGAGACACAACGATGAGGACGGCGGCCGGCAGCCGGCGAAACAAGACAGTCTTGCGGGCTCTCTTGAGCGCAGTCGTAAACATCGTCCAGTGATCTCCGAGGGGAAAGGTCGTTCCTCAACGGCTGGACTTCAGGGAAGCCGCGGGAACACCTGAACGGTAGCAGGGATGAGGGGTGGGATGCTTCCATCGAAAGGTGGAGGGGCGGAAGGCCGAAAGGAAAAGCGGCGCAACTCCTTCGCCAGAATGGGCCTTGAACTGGTACGTTGATTCACAGAGGGTTCCTTTTCGACGATGGCCTCAAGCCCTTACTTTGCTCTGGCAGTTCTGTTCGCGGCGGCGTTGTGCTTTGGGCTGACCCCGCTGGCGCTGGCGTGGCTGTGGGCGAAGGTATTCTCGCCGGCCAAGCCGAACGCGGTGAAGAACGCCATTTACGAGTGCGGCCTGGAGTCCAAGGGCGACGCCTGGATGCAGTTCCGCTCCGCCTACTACCTGTACGCCATCATCTTTTTGATCTTCGATGTGGAGGCGGTCTTCCTGCTGCCGTTCGCGGTGGCGTTTACCGGGCTGAGCGCGGCGGCATGCTTGGCGATGCTGGTCTTTGTGCTGATGCTCATCGAAGGGCTGGCGTGGGCCTGGGCCAAGGGCGTGCTCACCTGGGTGTGACGGCGGGGAGCAGTCCCTGATCCCTGATCCCTGATCTCTGATCCCTGATCCCTGATCTCTGTAGAATGGCTCTATGGGGTTTGCAAGCGTGAAGAAGATCGCCGAAGCGGATTTTCCCACCCGCTGGGGAGCGTTCCGCATTCTGGGCTTTGAAGGCATCGCCGGCGGCGCTGTCGGCACGGGCGAAGTCGAGAGCCTGGTCGCGCTGGTGATGGGCGACATTCACTCTGCGCCGCCGCTGGTCCGCATTCACTCCCAGTGCCTTACCGGCGACGTCTTCGGCTCCCTCCGGTGCGACTGCCGGCTGCAGCTCGAACTGTCCCTGGGAATCATCGCCGAGGCCGGCGCGGGCATTCTGCTCTACGAGCAGCAGGAGGGCCGCGGCATCGGCCTGATGGCCAAGCTCAAGGCCTACGAGTTGCAGGATCAGGGGATGGACACGGTGGAGGCCAACGTCGAATTGGGCTTTGCCGCCGACTGCCGCGCCTACGAACTGCCCGCCGAAGTCCTCAATCTGCTCGGCATCTCCCAGGTCCGCCTCATCACCAACAACCCAGCCAAGGTGGCGGCGCTTGAATCCGCCGGCATTGCTGTCGTCGAGCGCGTCTCCGCCGAGGTCGAGCCCCAGGAGTCCTTCGAGCGCTACCTGCGCACCAAGCAGGAGAAGTTGGGGCACATCCTTGAGTCGTCCTTGTAGCTGATGAAATCTTTCGGACTCCGAACTGAGCTAGACTTCGGAGGGGACGGCTTTCCGATGCGAATGCTTCTGAAGATTCTTCTGACCGGTTTGGGTGCGTTGGCGCTGGTTCTGGTTGGCATCTTTGCCTGGCTTGAGTTCGACTCAAGTGGCCTTCCCAACATGGGTGATTTAGCGCGTTTTGCGCCAGCGAAACCGGCCCAAGTGAGCGATCCGTGCCAGGGGGCTTGGATTGTCGCCATTTCTTACGAGTCAATCGGGGACAATCTGCGGGCTGCGCTGGAGGCTGCGGAGGTCGGAGAGGACGCCCCTGGAGTTCTTTCCGAGATTCTGCAAGGGTCCAGCAACCATGGTCGCGTCCATACCGCATTGTCTTTGCACATTTCTCGAACGATTTTCTGCGCTCCAGACAAGCCGCTAAAACGCGACCTGGATGAGATTCGAGGTGCGGTCCAATTGGAGCGGCGTTTTTCGCGGCGAGAACTTTTCACCATCTTTGCCAACCGTCTTTACTTCGGCGAGAACACAGTTGGCGTCGAAGCTGCTGCTCAGCACTACTTCCACAAGGAACCGAATCAACTCCAGCTAGGTGAAGCGGCCTTGCTTGCCGGTCTGGTCAAGGCTCCATCCCGCTTTTCGCCCACCAAGCATCCTGACCATGCGCTCCAGCGACGAAACGAGGTCATCGATGAGATGGTTAACGAGCACTTCATCAGTGAATCGGACGCTGCTGCGGCCAAGTCGATGCCGCTTCCGCCAATGAACTGATGCTTGATTGAGGCAGAGACTCAATTGGACGGATGGATCGCCATTTACCGGCTTAAGGAACCGTCTCCGGCTGCAAAGGCGATCCAACAGGACTAGAGTGGAACTGGTGAGGCGGGTCAACCCAGGGGTTCAGGGGCCGCAACGCGGCCGCCGTGCTTCAATCGCTCGACAGCTCCTGGACCTCTCAGCAGGATGAAGTAAGCAAGGTGGGGTAGAGAAATGCCCGAATACAGCTATTTGCCGCTCAAGACGCCGATGCCGCGGAGCCGCCGCCGCGGACTGCTTTTTCTTATCGCCTTGATTGCCGTCATCGTCCTTGGAGGCCGGACCGCGCTCTCCTACTGGGTTGACCTGCTGTGGTTCCGATCGCTCGGCTACGGAGAGGTCTTCTGGAAGACGCTGGGCCTGGAGTGGGGAGTCTTCATCGGCTTTGCCGCCGCCACATTCCTGATTCTCTTCGGGGCATTTTCGGCTCTCAGGCGGGCTCATGCGGCCGATTTGCCAGGCGATTACACGATCTATATCGCCGGAAACGAGATCAAACTCCCCGTCGCCTCCGCTCTGCGCCTGATCGCCGCTGGTTTTTCGCTGGTCATTGCGCTGGCCGCCGGGGCAGCGATGGAGGCGCAGTGGCCGGCGCTGGCGCTCTTCTGGTATGCCCCGCGCGCCGCTGGAAGAGTTGCCGACCCGGTCTTTGGTCTGCCGTTGAACTTCTACCTCTTCACGCTGCCCGCCTGGCATCTGCTCATCGGCTGGCTGCTTGCGCTCTCCGTGATCGGTTGCATCCTCGCCGGTGTGTTCATCCTGATTGGGGGCGGAAGCCGCGTTTTCAGCGGGCGCTTCCGCAGCGCCATCCAAGTGCCATGGCGCGGGGTTTCCGTCGCGGTGGGGAT
>JBEKCX010000049.1:0-11439 GCA_050014655.1 Occallatibacter sp.
GGCCGCTTCGGCCGTCCCGAAGAGGTCGCCGCTCTAGTCGCCTTCCTGGCTTCCCCCGCGGCCAGTTACATCACCGCCCAGGTCGTCGCCGCCGACGGAGGATTGCTATAGAGCTGAATAATAGCGAGGGTTTGTACAGCCGGTTAGGAACGAAGGCCAATAGGAAGTAGATTCAATCGAAAAGCGTGGATAACATGTATAGATGAGCAATTGTCCGCGGATGTTGGAGGCGCCGGGTTAAACAGCGCCTCCATCTGATGCGGGCCGTCTATTTGTTCCCATTAGTTTTCGTGTCTTGCTGATCTGTGAGAGGCAGCACGTTAGCGCCCATGTCTTTTCTGGCGCGAAGAGCCAGATAATCGGCGAAGACATTACCAAGAAAGGTGGGCAGACCCTTGTCGCCCGAGCCGAAAGTCCCGGAAAACACATTGTCCTCGGTGGAAATCTCCCGTTGGAACTTCAAAACACCATTTTGGTCGTACACCTGAGCGTCGTAGACGATGTACGAAGTTCCCGCCGCAATTCCAACTAAGAATCGAGACGTGCCGCTCACGATCCGATAACTCTTGAGCGTCGCCTTGACGAAATAATATGGTCCGTCCGGCATCGGAGTCGGCTTCTTTCCAACCAGGTCGAAAGCGCGTGTGCTCTGCAGGCGCATTATGGCTTGGTTTTCTGTGGCTTCTACGAGGCCCTTGGCATCTTTCTGCCACTTCTCGGGGATGCTGAAATCATCGAAGAAGATCGTATTGACCGCAAGATCGTCTATGTTGATCTTGGGGGCGTTTGCATTTTCCGCGGTGACGTAAGGATCCAGCGGATTCAAGTCCTTCTTTTTCGTTTTTGCCGATAATGGAGCACACAACACGACGATTAACATCGGCATTGTAAAGAGTCGCATGAAGTGCAAACGACTTCCCGACTGAAACATCCCGACTCCTTGATTTATCCTCATTTTCTCCTTTCAAGGTGAAAAACCATGAGAGCTGTAGCTGCGAGTGTTGAAGAGGTAGGCTTGAAATGCCGCGATTTGCAGGAAAGAACCTCCCCATCTCTTCTCTTTGGGAAAAAGGAGAGGAGTCCTTCGAGCCAATCGCGACAGTTCCTTATTCGCGGCCCTCTAATAAGGCCTAGGATTCCCAAAAGAACGAGGTCTATTCCCCAGGATCGCCTCAAATAGTATTCATTCAGTTCAGAGATGTCAAGGGGATATTTTCATTTGTGATCCAGCTCACATTCAATGTCGCCGAGACACTCAAATGGGCTGCTCACACTAAGGCGTTGGTAGTGATGCACCGCATTTCACGCAGCGTGACAGGTTGTTGTATACTGATCTCGAACAGCAGTCCTTGTTTTTTGCTTCGGATGGATGAAGCGTTGAGGAAAGCCATCAGACGATTCAAACAGAGAGATGTCTACTCAGCACGGAGGAAAATTACCATGAGTCGAAAGTCACCACGTTTCTGCATGGAAATGTTATTATTGGTTTTCCTATGCCTGCCTCTCGTCCTACGGGCACAATTGTCAAACGAAGACAAAGAAAAGGCTCAACGGATGGTATCCGGGACCTTGTACTCGCGTATCGATTATCCTTGCCGATATGTAACAAGATTTGGCACGGGACCTGCTTCTTTGCTCGAAGTTTCGCCTAACGGACACGACTATCAGCAAGAGCTCAACGATTTGAAGCAGAAGCATGGTTTGACCACTACACTTTCTACATCTATCTACTGGGCAGAGTTTCCCAACAGGGGCCTGCATCATGGAAAACTGCGTTTCAATGGCGATACGATCACTTACGATGGAGAGGACATAGATTCCGGCCTGGAAGTTGGATTCGATTTCATCCAAGTCCATAATATCGATGACTTCACCAAGGCATTCAATCTCGTTTTCTCCAAAGTACCGCTTCAGGAGGAACATCCGGAATGGCCCGATGCGGTAAAGCAAGCCCTATCCGCGCACAAGCTGATTGCGGGTATGACAAAAGAACAGGTCATGGACGTAATCGGAGAACCTGTCGAAGTTGAGAAAGGGGAAGAGAATGGGGTCAAAATTGAGATCTGGACCACTCGCCAAGATCGAGGAACACCGGGAGGGAAGCAGGATATCTTTAATGGGGCGGGAGAGGCAGCGGATAGATCTTCTGCAAGCACCGGTTTCCCTTTGCTCTTGAGATTCCAAGATGAAATTCTTGCGGTATCTGGTTCGGGGGGAAGGAAGTTCTCCATCGGAGGGCACGTGGAAGCGGCCCAGGATCATCAAGATACCGGAATAGCGTGGATTGATTCCCAAAACAGCCGGGCTCTCGTAAACGTGAGTGGAGATTGGGATTCGGAGTTCGGCAAACTCCATCTGATTCAGGCGGAAAACAGCCGGGATGTGCTTGGAAACGGCGGCGGCTATCAAATTAAGGGCGTCGTCAGCGGCAAGGGTTTTTATTTTGCCTTTGAAACGCGTGGCAGAGTGACTTATTGCGCCGAGGTGGAGCAGGTCAACGATACCAGTTTTACTGGCGTATACCATAATCGCGTAGGCATTGTTGCTCCAGGTATGTGCACGAGTAAAGCCAGAACATTGACCTTACGCAAGAAATAGTAGCACCAATAGTCATTGGGTCATCGTGATAGTTTTACGCAATACGGCGTGCTCTGCCTTCGCCAACGCGAGAACTTGAAGGAAAGGAGTATTTCGCATGAGACGGACTGTCATTTCCGCAGTATTGTTCTCGCTGTGCATATCGCTTCCAGCTCTCTTGATAGCAGGATCGCTGGAGAATCAAGGTAAGGCCTGGCTTGACGCCCAGACAGAACCTCCTGCAATCAATGTCAATGGGACGTGGGATTCGGAGTTTGGTGATATTCACCTTAGCCAAGCAGCAGGAAGCCGAGAGGTGAGCGGCATAGGTGGCGGATACGAACTCACTGGAGTAGTCAGTGGAAAGCGTCTCTATTTACTTTTCTCAATCGGAGGCTCCGTAGACTATTGCGCAACTGTGAGCTACGAAAGTGATAACAGCTTGACCGGTACATACTCAAATCGCGTTTCCCGGCATCAGGCAAAGTCTGGCCTTTGCCAGGGTCCAGAAAAGAGTAGACCGCTGTTTATGAGCAAGAAGAAAGAGTAGATAGACTACTGTTCCTCGGGAACCGCCGCCAGCCGCTTCCGCCAGGGGAACGGCAACCGCTGTTTGAGCAGGCTCCAGCGCGTGTCCTTGTAGGGGTCGGCATGATTGCCGTAGACCGGATGATAGGTCTCAACGCGCTGGCGGCCGGGAATCTCGATGCCGAAATCATTTAGCTGCAGAAATTGCCGCATCTGCAGCTTGTATCGGCCTTCGATGCCAAAGAGAAACTCCAGCATCCTCTCGTTGAGCCAGACGATATGGCGGAAGAAAAACTCCCAGAAGTAGGTATATCCCTTGAAAAACCTCCAGTCGCCTTTGGTGGCGCGCCACATCCCGATGACTTCGCGGCGAATCTTCCAGCGCACAAAGTTGAGTTCCTCAGGGGCGAGTTGGCTGGTGCGCACATTGCTGAAGTAGCCGTCGTACCATCGGAAATCCTCGAAGTTGGCGATGCGTTGGGCGGCAATCATCTCTTCCCGCAGCGGTGTCTTGGGATAGGGGGTCATGATCTGATCCATGACGCTGGTGATGCCCATCTTCTTGATGAACTGATAGTTCTCGCGAATGCTCTCGGGATCATCCTCGGGCAGGCCGTTGATGATGCCGGCGATGACGATGATGCCCTCTTTCTTCAGCGCCGCGACTCCGCGCTGGATAGTGTCCAGCGTGTTGGGCTTGTGCATGGTACGCAGGTTTTTCGGCGAGCCATTCTCGATGCCCAGGAAGATGGAAACGAAGCCCGCCTCGACCATCTTTTTGGCGATATCCGGACGATGGGCGAAGCCGATAGGGCTGGCCTGGGTGGTGAACATCAGGTTCTTGAGCTTGAGGCAGATGACACCCTCGCACAACTGCTCGAAGCGGTCCATGTCGAGGGTAATGTTGTCGTCGGTGCAGAAGATGTGGCGCGCGCCGCGGCCGTACGCATCTTCGATGTCGGCCAGCACGCGCTCCAGCGGAAAAAGGCGGAAGGAGCGGCCATACATCTCACGGATGCTGCAGAAGTTGCACAGATGCAGGCAACCGCGCGAGGTCTCGATGACGTCAGCCTGGCGGAAGTACATGTGGAATCCCTTGAGCAAGCGCTTGTCGCGGGCGGGAATGCGGATGCGGGTGAGGTCCTCGAGCGGGCGGGCGGGATTGTGGCGGAAGACGCCGTCCTCCTTGTAGGAGAGGCCGAGAATCTTATCCATTCCCTTGCCGCCGGATTCGATGCTGTCCAGCATCTCGCCGAAGGCGAAGTCGCCCTCGCCGCGCAGGATGAAGTCCCACAGGCCCACGTCCTGGCCGGTCGTGATGGCGTCTGAAAACAGAGTGGCGTGATAGCCGCCCAGCACGGTCTTGATGCGCGGATCGAACTGTTTGGCCAGATAGGCGAGGCCGGCCGTGGTGTCGTATTGGAAGGTCATGGAGGTAAAGCCGACCAGATCCGGCTTGAAGTCGCGCAACAGCTTGAGGAAGCGGGGCACGGCCTGCCTGCGCCAGACCACCGCGTCGGCCACGCGCACATCGTGATTGTCGATCTGTCCGGCGATGGTCGCCATGGCCACGCTGGGCGGCTCCCACTGGCGGCGCGGAACCCATGGCGATGTAGCGGGACTCTGAACCAGCAATGCTCTCATTCGATCTCAATCCGGCTTCCGCCGCTCCGCGCGGAGAGACGACAATTCAAACCGCAACAGCACGTTGGACTCAAACCTGACTGACGCTCTCCTTGCGGCCAGACAGCTTGGCGCGGATCAACGACTCGATGCGTTCCACCGTATCCATGGTATGCACGTCGATCTCGCGAGGCATGAATTCGATGGCGTAACGGCTTTCAATGAAGTCAACCAAGCCCAACATGCCGATGGAATCGATGATGCCGCTGGTGATCAGAGGCATGGTGTCCTCGATAATATCGGCCGGCGCATCGGGCAGATAGTTACTGGCGACAAACGCCCTGATTTCGGATTTAATCTCCACGCTTCAATCCTTCCGCGATCTTGCCCAGGGCGAGATAATCAATTTTGCCGCGATTCCCCTTGGCGATCTCATGGAGAAAGACGATGCGGTCGGGCAACATATACGGCGCCAATCGACGCCCACAAAAGGCTTTGAGATCGGCTAGGGCCACGGCGCCGGAGGCCCTAGGACGAATGAAGGCCGCAATTACTACACCCTTTTGCTCGTCCTCGACGGCAACCACGGCAGCTTCCAGTATATCTTCATGGGATAGGAGAGCGGATTCGATCTCTCCCAGCTCGATGCGGAAGCCGCGGCGCTTGACCTGGCGGTCGAGACGCCCGATAAACAGGTAGCTGCCGTCGGAAGCTCGCGAAACGCGGTCGCCGGTGCGGTAATAGGAGATTCCGTCCAGCGTCACAAAGCGGCGTTCAGTCTCAATGGGACGATTCCAGTAACCGCGCATCAGCGAATCGCCGCCCGCCAGCAGCTCTCCGCTGCTCTCATCGATCCGCACCGCAGCATAAGGGCACGGATGGCCGATGGGCAGCGGTTGCGAGCCGTCGAAGCTGGGCGGTACACGGCACCAGGTCACCACGTTCGTCTCAGTGGGACCGTAGAGGTTCGCGCAGAGCGCATCAGGCACGGCCGCCCGCAATTTGGCCAGCGCGGGCGCGGGAAAGACCTCGCCGGCAAAGAGAATGAGGCGCAGATGGGGATAAGAATGCGCCGCCATGCGACCCTCCCGCAACATGCCTGCAAGAATGGAGGGAACGGAATACCAGCAACTGACGCGGGATTCGCGCATGAACTGCACCAGAAAGCGCGGCATCCACGCGATGTTATCGGGAACCAGCACCGCGGTCGCGCCGCACAAGGCCATGTTGAAGATGTCGAAGGTGGAGAGATCAAAGCCCAGTGGCGAGGGACAGGCGATGCGGTCGCCGGCGACGATCTGAAACTCGTGTGCTGTCCAGCGGACGAAGGCGCTTACGGCGCGGTACGTAAGCTCGACGCCCTTGGGCTGCCCGGTGGAACCGGAGGTGAAGAGGATCAGGGCCGTGTCTTCGGGGCGCATTGCGGGTAATCTCCCAGGCCTCAAAAGCGAGACCTGGGGCACCCGCGCAAGATCGGCTTCATGCGCTGTTGGCGCAGGCCAGGCAATGCTGGCGCCAGTAAGCAAATCGGCGATGCGCGGCGGAGTGCTATCGCCGTCGATCAGCAGGCGCGCTTCGCACTCCGCCAGAACGGCTTCGAGGCGCTCCTGCGGCCAGCGGGTGTGAATGGGCACATAGATGGCTCCGGCCAGCAGCGAGGCGAAAAGGGCAACGATGGCGTCGGTGTTCTTGGGCAAAGCCAGGGCGATGCGGTCGCGCGGCTGAATTCCGTGTTCGCAAAAGCGCAGGGCCAGCGATTGAGCTTGCGCTAAGAGTTCGGCGAAGGTTGTCTCCCGCTCCTCTTCGATAAGAGCAACAGCATCGGGCGCAGCCGCCGCGCTCTGCCGCAGCCACTCATGCAACAGATCGCCGTCGGACCTGGGCTCAGGCTCGGGCAAGCGTCACCCCCCAGGTGAAGCCGATGCCCGCCGATGCAAACAAAAGCAACTGGCCGGGACGAATGAGTCCCGCGCGGCGCATCTCCGCATAGTTGATGACCAGATCGCTGGCGAAGGTGTGGCCAAACTCGGCCATGCGGGTGAGCGGCAAGCCGCCCTCGGGCAACCCCACCATTCTGCGGAAGCCCTCGCGATCGCGGCGGCTGATGTTGGAGTAGATGAAGTGATCCACATCGCTCAAACGCAGGCCGGCATCCGTCAGAACTTTGCTGGCTAGTCGGAAGAGATGGAGATAGAAGATGGGCATGACTTTGTGTTCGATCATGACCGCGTCGGCGGTAAGCTGGATCTTCCCATCGTTCCGGGTGAGAGCAATGGCCTGGTGCAGATGACCAAGCATCATGGCCTCGACACCAAGAATTCGCGGCCCCTGGGCACCATCTCGCCGGAGCACGACAGCGCTGGCAGCGTCGCCCTGTACGGTGATGGGCAGCAGCGAGCGGTTGTCGCGGGGCGCGGTATCACCGGTGACCAGCAGCACGGTCTGAATACGGTCGTCCATGCTCATCCAGCCCAGCGCGGTCTTGATGGCCAGATGCAGCGCGCCGCAGCCGCCCGCGCGGAAGCTGAGGTTCATTGAAGTCTCCGCCCCCAGATCGGCGCTGAGTTGGTGGGCGAATGAAATGGATTGCTGATTCTCGCCAGGAAACGTGCTGTAATCCAGGATAAGATCGATGTTGCGCGCCTCAATCCGGGCCTCGTTGACGGCCTCCGTTGCGGCCTGCAAGACCAGGTCGTAGGGTTGCTGGCTGCCGCAGACGCGCACCCGGCTGAGTCCGAGATTGTCCAGGGCCTTTTGTCTGGCCGTGGGAGTCAGCGGGGCCAGCGTGGACTCGACCCGGAGCCGCTCGCGCTCCAGTATCTCCGCCACGTACTCTTCGCCGGGAGGCACGGCGTAGGCGGCCGCCGCAATGCGTACCTTCAGATTCAAAATAGCTCCAGTCGCAGAGCGGCGTAGCCGCCGTGAGCGGATCTTCCCAACAGCAGCGCCTGGCCTTGCCCAGGACGTTTGCTCAAAGCCAACAGCAGGTGTAGCAGAGCGCCGGCTTCTCCCATTCCTGCCGCAGCCGCCTGCGCCGGGTAGATCGCGGTGTCCTCACCAACCAGGTCGCGGGCCGGGTAGGCCTCGGCAGTGGAGGAGCACGGTGCGCCGTTGCCGGCGCAGATAACAAAGTCCAGCCGTGCATCCCCCAGCAACTGACGGACGGCGGCCCGCGCATCGCCGTCTGCCGCCCAGCGGCCCGCGCCCAGAGCGGCATAAGAGCGCGCCGTCTGGCGACCGGCCGGTTCCAACACCATGGCCACCACGCCTTCGCCAGGGATAAATCCGTCCGCAGAAAATGTCGGCTCATTGCTGAAGCAGGCCGGCGCAAGCAGATGAGCCGCTTCATACCACTCGTATACAGCCTGGGTGAGCGTGTCTCCGGCCAGCACAACGGCCAGATCGGCCTGCCCGTGTCGCAACAGCGAAGCGGCTTGCAGCAGCGCGCTCTCGGCCGCAAAGCTCTTGCTGCTGATCGTCACGTTGGGTCCGCGCAGATCGTGAAAGAGAGCCACATGGCTGGCCGGGGCATTGCCGAGCGTCTCGGGAAATGTAATCGGGTCCGTCCCCGCCCAGCCATTTGCGGCGGCGCTTTGAAAGAATGCCTCGGTCAGCTCGACGCAGCCAAATCCGGTGGCGAAGAAGACGGCAATGCTGGAGCGATCGATCAAGTTCAGGTCAACGCCCGCGTCCTGCAGAGCCAGCGACGAGGCCACGAGAGCCCACGCCGAAAGTCGATCCAGCCGCCGGGTCTTCAGGCCCGGCACGACGGCGGCAGGCCGAAAGGGCTCGACCAGAAAGGCGCGGCGCAATCCGGGAGTGGTCCAGGCGGTGATTGTGCCGGGTTCCAGCAGCTCCGCCGGAATAAGTCCTGCCAGCGGACCGTAAGGGGTCACGGAGCCGATACCGGTCAGCACGGGCCAGGTCGTGTTCATATGCGGTGACTCCCAAAGACCAGCGCGGCATTGCTGCCGCCAAAGCCCGCGGAGACCGACATAGCCACCGGAAGCGGCTGGCGGCGCAGCTCGCCACGCAGCCAGTCGATGTCGGCGCTCTCAATGGGATCGGTCAAGCGGAGGGTGGGAAAGAGCGCGCTGTTCTGCATGGCCGTAATGGTGATGGCCGCCTCCAGCGCGCCGGCCGCACCCAGGCAGTGTCCGAAGTAGGATTTTGTGGACGAAACCGGAATCGGACGGCTGCGTCCGCGAAAGGCGCTCTGGTAGGCGTTTGCTTCGGCGACATCGTTCAAGGGCGTGCCGGTGCCGTGGGCATTCACGTAGCCGACCTCCTCGACGCCGCACTCGGCCATCTCCAGGGCGCGCTGGATGCAGGAGGCCAGCCCGGCGCCGTCTTTGTGCGGCGCGGTGGGATGAAAGGCGTCGTTGGTCATTGCCCAGCCCCGCAAGACGGCCAGAATCCTGGCGCCGCGCCGCGCCGCATTGGCCAGGGTTTCCAGCACCAGCACCGCCGCGCCTTCGCCAATATTCAGCCCTTTGCGGTTCTGGTCGAAGGGACGGCAAGGCTCCGTGTCCAGGGCCTGAAGCGAGTTGAAGCCGCTCAATGTAAAGGGGCAGAGCGCATCGCTGCCCCCGGCCAGAACCATGGGCGCGGCCTGGTCGAGCAGCAGGTTGGCTCCCAGCGCAATGGCCATCGCCCCCGAGGCGCAGGCCACCGAAACCGCGCAAGCCGGACCCTCGATGCCCAGATGCTCTCCCACGGAAGCGGCTACCCGCGAGACCGGATAGGATGCGGCCCGCGACAATCCGCCCTGCCGGTACCAAGCAGCCGGCCCTCGAGAGATCTCCGCATCGATCTCGCTCAGCCCCGCAACCGTGCTGGCCATCACGATGCCGCTCTCGCGCAAGGCGCTGCCGGAGCCGTCGAGACCCGCCACGGCATCCCGCGCAGCCGCCATCGCCAGCCGGTCGGTGCGGGAGTAGCGATGACCCTCGGCGTGCGAAGGCCATGCGCTGACCGCGGCGACGGTTCCCTGAAAGCTGGGATACAACTCCGTGGCGGGGTGAAGGGCGCACTGGCCAGCCAGCATCCCGGCCTGCAAGGAGGACAGGTTAGGGCCGTAAGGACTGACTGCGCCAATCCCGGTCACGACAATGGTCTTTTGCGCATCAGTCACGAGGATGAACCGGCCAGAAATCGAAGAAGTTTACCCACTGATCATAGTAATTCGATAGCTGTGCTTCGAGAAACCGGACCGCCTGGCGCAAGCCGGCCAACTGGTCTTCATCGCGATTGCCCGAGGATGCGGGCAGAATCGGCTCGCCCAGCAGGACGCAATAACGCAGCCAGCCGCGGCGAACCACGATTCCGGGAAGCACCGGCGCGCCCGAAACCTGCGACAGCAGAAAAGGCCCCAGGGGAAACTCCGCGGGCGAGGCGAAGAACTCGACCGGCGCGCCGTGACGGGCGTGGTAGACGCGGTCTCCCTGAATGGCGACGATCTCATTGCGCCGCAGGGCTTGCAAGAGTTCGATGGTGGCGCGCGCGCCGCCGCGCAGGTCCACGATCCTGAGCCGCTCATTCGACATCCGGTCGCGAAGCATTTTTTCCGCGGGCTTGTCTTCGACCACGCGCGCCACATTGACCGGACGGCCGTGCATCTCCAGCAGCCGCGAGGCAAACTCCGGATTGCCCAGATGCGCGGTCCAGACGATCAACCCATGACCCGAGGCCAGGCAGTGGTCGATCGTTTCGGCGCCACGCTCCCCGTCCGGCAGCATGGAGAGCAGTTGAGCATGAGTGGCCTGGGGAACGAAAGCATAGGAGACCATCAGGTCGCAAAAGGAGTAGAAGACGCGATAGACCTTCCAATGCAGCTTGACTCCCTGCCTGCCCGAGACGCGGCGCAGATTGCCGGTCACAGCGCGGCGCTCGCGCTTCAGCAGCAGATAGAAGATCAGAGCGGTCACGGCGGCCATCGGCGGCTGGATCAAGCGGGGCGTCCAACGCATCGTGAAAAAAACGATGTTGAGCGCCGTAACGTTGTGGAAGTGATGCCGGTACCAGGCCTTCAATCCCCACCTGCCTGCGTCAGCTCGCTCACCTCGCGAATCACCTTGCGCTTCAGCACCGAGTACATATGAAGGATCTCCGTATCGTCGTATCCGATGGAGCGTAGCGTGCGCACCGCGGTGTCGACGGCCGAGGCATTGCTCATGCCGAAGCGGCGATGATACTCCATCTGAATCTCGTTCATCTCGTGCTTCGACAGGGTGGGCGTGCCCATGGCCATGTCGTTGTAGGAGAAGCGGCTGGTCGGTCCCAGCCGCTCCGCGTCCCAGCCCGCTTCAATGGCCTGCTGATTGATCTCGCAGCCGGGAAAGAAGCGCAGGCAAAAGTGGTAAGGCAGTAGCGACGGCTTGGGCAATTCGCCCAGCCAGTCCAGAGTGTGCTGCGCCATCTCTCTGGTTTCGGTGGGAAAGCCGTACATGGTCGAAATATTGACGGCCACATTCTGGCGCTGCGTGTAGGCGATAATCCGGCGCGCCTTCTCCAGGTTGAGATGCTTGCGCACCAGGTTTTGAATCTCTTCTGTAGCCGATTCGACGGCATAGGTGAACCAGATGGCGCCCGCCTCCATTGCCCGGTCCACAAACTTCTCGGTCGCGATATCCGCGCGCAGGCCGTTGACGAAGTACATCCGCAATTTCAAACCCGCGGCCTGAATCCTGTTGAAGAGCTCCAGCGAACGCT
>JBEKCX010000050.1:0-11339 GCA_050014655.1 Occallatibacter sp.
ATGGCCACCTTGCGGTCGGCGGTCAGCGCCATGCCCTGCTCATCGATGGTGAGCGCGATGACCGCGGCCCCGTAGCGGCGCGCCATGGGCAGCACCAGGCTGGTGCGCTTCTCGCCGTCTTCCAGATTGATCGAGTTGATGACCGGCTTGCCCGGAATGCGCTTGAGCGCCTCCTCGATGACGTTGGCCTCGGTCGAATCGACGAGAATCGGCGCACGCACGCGCGTGGCGATCTTCTCCAGCACCGCGTTCATATAGCCCATCTCGTCTTCGCCCACGATGGCGCAGCACAGGTCGAGCATCTGCGAGCCTTCGCCGACCAGGCGGTTAGCCATGGAGAGAATGCCGTCGTAGTCCTGGGCGCGCACCATGTTGCGAAAAGTATCCAAGCGCGTGGTGGTGTTCATCTCCTCGGCGATGACGATGGGCTGCGCGTCGGCCTCGAACAGCAGCGCCGAGTACGCGCTGGCCGCGACCGATTGCGGCTTGACGCAGCGCGGCGCCGGCTCGATGCCGCGCACCGCTTCCACCACCGCGCGCAGGTGCTCCGGCGTGGTGCCGCAGCAGCCGCCCACAATCCGCACGCCATATTCGGAGACAAAGCGGCGATGAAAGGAAGCCAGCTCCGCGGGCGTGAGCTTGTAGACCGCGTGGCCGCCCTCGTTCTGCGGAAGGCCGGCGTTGGGCATGACGCTGACGGGCACGGTCGAGTTCTGGCAGAGAAAGCGGACCGCGTCGTTCATCTCCGCCGGCCCTGTGGCGCAGTTCAGGCCGATCGCGTCGGGCTGAAAGCTCTCCAGAACGGCCAGCGCCGCGCCGACTTCCGAGCCGAGCAGCATCGTCCCGGTAGCTTCAAGCGTCACCTGCACCTGCAGCGCAACCCGCCGCGGCGGGCGTCCGGTCGATGGAATCTTCCCTTCCCGCGCGTCGCGAATTGCATCCTGGCAGGCGGCGAGAGCGATCTTGGCCTGGAGCAGATCCTGGCAGGTCTCGATCAGCAGCACGTCCACGCCGCCCTCGATCAGCGCCTCCGCCTGCTCGCGATAAGCCGCGGCCATGGCATCGTAGCCGATGTGCCCCAGCGACGGCAGCTTGGTGGTGGGGCCGATGGAACCTGCGACAAACCGCGGCTGCTCCGGCGTCGAATAGGCATCGGCAACTTCGCGGGCCAGCCGCGCCGCAGCCACATTTAACTCGCGCGCGCGGTCCTCTAGCCCGTACTCGGCCAGCACGATGCTCGATGAGCCAAAGCTGTCGGTTTCGATCACATCGCAGCCGGCCTCAAGAAACGAGGCATGAATCGCACGGATCACATCCGGCCGCGACAGCGCCAGCAGCTCGTTGCACCCCTCCTTGCCCCAGAAATCCTCCGCGATAAGGTTGTGCTTCTGCACACTGGTGCCCATCGCGCCGTCATAGACCAGCACGCGCCGTCCGAGTTCTGAAAGAAAATCCGCCAAAATCGCTCCCGGCCTCGCTGGCCGCCGTGGAAAGCAGAAAATGCGGCCAACACCTTTAGGATATATGCTTTGGAGGTGTGCCCGTGAAGAAGAGCAGCCTTATGCCGAAAACACTTGATTCCCCCAAGCCGCTGACCGCCGACGAGATCGCGGACCTCGCCGACAGCGAAGAAGACATTTTCCGCTTTTTCACCAATGCAGGAAAGACGATGCCGCCGATTCTGCCAGAAGTGAAGGAGGAGGACGATGACCAGGAGGACTAGCGCGGTGATTCACGTGACGCGGAGGGAAGTGCTGGACGATCTCGGTTTCTCGCGGTCCGAGGCGACGGCGTTGAAGTTCAAGGCCAACCTCCTCGACGCCATCGGTGCCGAAATCGAGCGCAGGAAGTATACCCAGCGGCAACTCGTAAACATCCTCGACGAGCATCAACCGGCGGTCAGCAACCTGATGCGGGGCAGAATCAATCAGGTGAGCATCGAAAAGCTGCTTCGCTATTCAGACCGCCTCGGGATGCGCGCGCGGCTGAAGGTTCTTCCCGCTCTCAGAGCGGTGACCGCGCCTTAGTATTGCCCGTTTTTCCTCAACTCCCGCATACGTCTTCGGATGGGCTCTGTAATGCGCACCCTTGGCAGCTTTGGTTTTGAGCTGTTCGTGATTACCGAGGGCATAGCCGAGATCAGGATTGCCTCAACCTCATCGATATGCTTTGGGTTTTCAACGATAAATGCGGAGAAGTAGTTCCAAAAGTAGCTGCGCAACCCTCCAACGCCATTCGCGTGCGCTCTTAGACGGCTTCGGAGCTTACCCTGCGCCTGCCCAACATAAAAAGGCTGATCGTCGATATAGAGAATATAGACACCGGGCCTCTCCAATTCCTTAATCGTCATGGCAATCGAAGGTTGCTTACCCCGGTGACCTTCAATCATGGCTGGAGTGTCAAAAATCGCCCGCGGCCACATACGGATAAACCTGCTGACAAGGACTGAATTTGCCAGTACCTTACCGCCCTCTTGATCTTCGTCATCTTCAACTAATGGTTCATCATCGGCATCTTCAACTTCATCAATCGGGCGAGCCTTGGTCAATCTCTTTTGCAGCATTGCGGAACTCCTTTCTTTCAACGCAATGACGCTACTCAAGTCCTCGCTTCGATGTCAAGCTTTCAGTCCGCGCCAGCACATCTTCCTTGCGCATCACCAGGTTGGTGGCGTTCAGCGTGGCCTCCTTGACGCCATCCTCTTCTGTTTACTGGCTAAGGTCTGGATCTTCTCCGTAAGTGGGATAGGGCGTCGGCTCGGTGCTGGTAGGCATGGCGGCGAGGGCAACGAGATCGGCCTGCACCTCGGCCCACTTCGCGGGATTCTTCTTGGTTGCGATGGGCGAGGCCGGGTTGGAGTAATAGGCCCGGATATCTTCCTTGATGCCCGGAGGAATGGGCTGCGCAGGCTGGCGCGTGAGGCGATGGAGAAGATCGGCGTAGGCGGAGTCGGTGAGCGGATACCCGCCGGGCTGCACCACGCGCCCGGTGTCGAGATCGCGATTGGGCAGCGGATGGCGGGGATCCCGCGAAGGGTGCGGCATCGGCTTTCCAGAGGCGGAAGGCGTGAAGCGGGCGATTCTCTGGCGAAGAGCGGCGGTGGAAAGCACCACGCTGTGAAGGTACTCCACTTCAGTGCCCTCAGTGGGGCCCTTGACCGCAACCAGCTTCAAGGGGCCGACTTTGGGCGCCACGAAGATGAGGCCCGCCAGAGCATAGGTTCCTATTCCCGCCTTTCGGCGGTAGGCTTGCCAGTTGTTCTCGGCCGCCATCGCAGTCACTTCCTTATCCAGCTCAATTCTCTCCGGGGTATTCGCCTCTGGAGGTTCGTGGTTCCGATGCAGCAATGTGACTGCATAGGCGATGCGCGGGATAAATTCACGGACGGCGAACCGGTATCCGCGGACGTTCAAGCGGCGGCCGCGCGTGCCGGAGAAGTCTTCGGTCAGGCCGTAGGTCTGGTAGTATGCCAGGGCAAGCTGCCGCTCGGGCACCTGAAGTCCGATATGGCGGAGGTAGTGGACCGGGGCAACGCGGTGATGCGCGATCTCGTCGACATCGAAGGCGAACTCGGTCTGAACATGCTGGCGCTCTCCCTGGGCGTAGTTCACCTCGGCGCCGTATCTCGCGCGGAGGACGGGGAACTCGATGGCCACGGCAAGGTTGGTGGCCGTGGAGTGGCCGATCGTGTCGCCGATGTAGTGGGAGAGCGCGCCAACCGCGAAGGCAAGCTCATTGGCGTTGGTCGCATTGCGGAAGAGACTCACCACGAAGTCTCCGGAGCGGACGTAGTGGGTCAGGTTGGAGAAGGAACGGTCGCCAAAGGGATAATAGCCGATGTCCTGTATGACGCATCCGCCGTATGCGTAGGCCCGAGCAGTCTCGAGATCGGCGGGGGTCAGGTTTGGATAGCGGCTGAGGAGCAGGGGAACAATGGAATCCTGCCAGGTGAGGTCGATGAGCTGCTCGTGGGTCAGCAGGGAGTAGGCGTCCGCCCGCCTGTGCCATGGAAACAGCAACAGAAGGAGGAACACCACGATCGTTCGCGGGCGGGCTAAACTCATTTTTCCTCCTGTTAGCTGAACTGGAACCTCCTATTTCAGCGTTGTACCTCCAGGGTCAAGCCGCTTACTTCCTCGCCGTCAGCGCCTCCACCGGCACAAGCATGTCTTCCTTGCGCATCACCAGGTTGGTGGCGTTCAGCGTGGCCAGCTCGAAGCCGTGGCCGTGGGTGATGGCGTCCGTCGGGCAGGCCTCCACGCAGTAGCCGCAGAAGATGCAGCGGTTGTAGTCGATGTTATAGACCTTGGCGTAGCGCTCCGACGACGAGAAACGCTGCTCGGCGGTGTTATCGGCGGCTTCGATATAGATGCAGTTCGCGGGGCAGGCAGCGGCGCACAAAAAGCAGGCCACGCACTTCTCCAGCCCGTTCTCGTCGCGCTGGAGCACGTGCGCGCCGCGGTAGCGCTGCTCGAAGATGGCTCCGCGCAGCGAGCCTTTCCCGTCGGGGTAGTTCTCCACCTGCGTGGGCTCTAGAATCTCCCCCAGCGTGATGCTCATGCCCTTGGCAACGCCGGCAAGGTTGCGCGCAATCGACACGACGCCAGTATACGATGGATTTCCTCAGTGCCGCGCGGCGGGCGGCACGGATTTGCCGCGATTGTTGGCCGGCGGCGTAGTCACGGGCTTGCGCTCCACGCGCGGTTTCAGCAGCTCCTGGCAGAGCGCTGAATCCTGCCCGCGAGCCAGCCCCGGCAGCGCGCCCTGCCCGCTGCATAGCCGCGGCATCATGGCGTCGGCGTCCTTGCCGCTGAGCGGCTGGGTATGCTCCAGCCCGCTGAAGGCGTCCAGATCGTAACGGTAGAGGAAGTCCTCGGGCGGCTTCTCCTTGCCGTAGTCGAAGTGGCTCCAGGTGGCCATGAACTCGCGCCCATTGGGTTCGGCCATGGCGGCGTACACCTGCGTCCAAACCACCCCCGGCGGCCTGTTGGCGCTCCACACCGGTACGCCCTGGTTGCCGCGCATCCAGCGCGCCGCCCAGGCGTGCTGCGACAGGTCGTAGTGGAAGGCCGTGAAGTACGTATCGCCCGCGCACCCCGCGCAACTGTCGTACAGCGCGGCCAGCTCCTCGGGCGCATACTCGGCCAGCTTCATCCATCCAGCAAAGCGCAGGTTCGCGCCGGTGATCAGCGGCGTAATGCCGTGGCTGGTCAGCGACATGCTCCACACGGTGAAGGTGTCCTCGCCGGGCAGGGCCTGCGCATTGGCGCGCCGCGTGGTCACCACCAGCGCCGCGTCGTACTGCACGCCGATCTCGCGAATCGCCGTCCACTTCTCGGCCGCCAGCGACCGCGTCACCCAGGCAATCACGCTCTGATCCTTCGTCGAGTGAAAGTCCATCCAGCGGAAGGGATCGGGCTGCTGCGCAGGCAAGGGAACCGCGCCAGCCAGCACCGCCGCCAGCAAAACCATCCTGTGCCTGGGGAAGACAACCCGCATGGTCTAGATATAGCAGAGCGGCATTGGGAGTCGGCTTTACTTGATTTCATGAGGCCTGGCAAGAATGCGGCGATTGAATTCCCGGACAAGCCGCACTGTTTTCAAGCAAAAAGGCGGCGTTCTTGGGGCAAGAACGGCTGTTTTGGGGCCAAGAAATGAACAAAAGCAGGGGTCTGCGGTTACCGAAAAGTCACCGGGTAAGAATTACAAACGATTGATTGTGAGCGAGTTACAAGCGGATCTAGGGTCGAAAGACGGCCTCCGCAGGGGGAGGGGGGGTGCGGGGTGGTACAGACCGGGCACATACCTGACAGATGGAACAGTTGTCAGTGGTCAGTGGTCAGTGAAAGGTAAGGCATTGCTCCCCCAATCATTTTCATTGTGCGCCGGCGGGCGGAAATTGTCTGCAAGGAGAGGCCGTTGCCGGGCTGCGGGTGAAGTTGCAGGTGAAGAAGGCGGCGTGAGGCGGTTTAGTCCCACATCTCGAAGGCGAGTGTGGGCTCCCGGCACCCGGCCACCGCACAGGCTTCACTTTGTAATGCAGATGAATTACAATCGTGCGAAGGAGTTCTTCTCATGCCGGCAAACGCGCTGGTGCAAACACGGATCGATCCTGCCGTGAAGGAACGCGCGGCAGCGTTACTGGGCGAGATGGGGATCACGGTCTCGGATGCGGTGCGCATACTTTTGACGCGAACGGCCAATGAAGGCGCGCTTCCGTTCGCGCTGGCCACGAACGCAGCCGAGCACGACGCTTGGTTCCGGGCCAAGGTGCGGGAGGCTTTGGACGATCCGCGGCCCGGAGTTCCCCATCAACAAGTGAAAGAGCACTTCGCGAAGCGGCGCGCCGCGGCGTTGCGCAAGGAACAGAGGTAGTTCATTCCCGCATCTCGGAATCGAGATTTGGGGCACCCGGCGGCCGGGGCGGTTTGGCGTGTACGGCGGGCGGTATGTGCCGGAGACGCTGATGGCAGCGCTCGTGGAGCTGGAGCGCGAGTACGAGCGGGCCAAGGTGGACGCGGCCTTCAAGGCTGTACAAATATTTCGCTTGTTGCGTTTATTTCGTGTATGTGCGATTATGATTGAGTACACATAGGCTCGTTGCCCGCTTTGGAGGCACAATGACACCATCCACACTTGATCCGATTTCGATTCCGATTTCCCAGCAGGAACAGATTCAAGAACTCCAGGAATTGATGCAACGGGAGGGAAAGGCCTCTTTGGTCGGCAAGGGAGGAGAACCGGCCTTGGAGCTGCCCGATGTTGTCTACTCGCTTCTGATGCGGATTCTCCAGAATATGCAGGAGGGAAAGGCCATCTCGATCGTCCCTTTCATGCAGGACTTGACCACGCAGGAGGCGGCCAACTTCCTTGGCGTTTCCCGGCCCTTCTTTGTCAAACTGTTGGAAACAGGCAAGCTGCACTATCACATGACGGGAACCCATCGGCGGGTCTACCTTAAGGACCTGACGGATTACAGGCATCATCGGGACCGGGAGAAGATTGAAGCGATCAATCGGATTGCTCAATTTGAAGAGGATGCCGGGCTGTACGATAAGGTGTTGCTCCAGGACGGATAATGCCTGGCTACCAAGTCATTCTGGACGCTTGCGTTCTTGTGAATGCCGCACTTCGCGATACCCTGTTGCGCATCGCTGAGCCGCCTCGTCTTTACCTGCCGCGCTGGTCCGAGGACATTATGGCTGAGACGACGCGAACGCTCGAAACCAGGCTGGGCGTGACGCATGAACAGACCGCGCACCTAGTCGGCGAGCTTCGAAGGTACTTTGAGGATGCCTGGGTAGACGGCTACGAGCCTTTCATTCCAATCATGACGAATCACCCCAAGGACCGCCACGTTCTTGCCGCCGCCGTGCGCTGCGGCGCCCAGACTATTGTGACGCTCAACCTGAAGGATTTCCCGGAAGCCGCACTTTCGCCCTGGGATGTGGTGGCGCAAAGCCCCGATGAATTCCTGGTTCATCAGTACCACCTTGCGCCGGAAGTCGTGGCCCAAAAACTGCATGAGCAGGCCACAAGACACGGCGGCATGGAGCGCCTGCTGGCGATTCACAGGAAGCTTGCCCCCGAATTTGTTGCGCTGATTCGCAAACACTCGGAGTGATGGCTACGCCGCTGCCCTTGTACACTAAAGAGACCCAAATTCTCTGTGCAGCCCGCAGGAGGCCCCCATGGCGTCGATCATTCTTCCAGCAGTTCCGTCGGAGTCGCGGCCGGGGCGGTTTGGCGTTTATGGCGGGCGGTATGTGCCGGAGACGCTGATGGCGGCGCTGGTCGAGCTGGAGCGCGAGTACGGCCTGGCCAAGGCGGACGCGGCGTTTCAGGCGGAGCTGGCCGATCTGCTCAAGGATTTTGCCGGGCGGCCCACGCCGCTCTACCTGTGCAAGCGGCTGACGGGGCAACTGGGCGGGGCGAAGATCTACCTGAAGCGCGAAGACCTGCTGCACACCGGGGCGCACAAGATCAACAACGCGCTGGGGCAGGGATTGCTGGCCAAGCGGATGGGCAAGAAGCGCGTGATTGCGGAGACCGGCGCGGGCCAGCACGGCGTGGCCACGGCGACGGTGTGCGCGCTGCTGGGCCTGGAGTGCGTGGTCTACATGGGCGATGTGGACATGGCGCGCCAGGAGCTGAACGTGCTTCGTATGCGCCTTCTTGGCGCTGAAGTCCGCGGGGTCAGCTCGGGCTCGAAGACGCTCAAAGACGCCATCAGCGAGGCCATGCGCGATTGGGTGGTCAACGTCCGGACGACATATTATCTGCTGGGCAGCGCGCTGGGAGCGCATCCGTATCCCACCATGGTGCGCGACTTCCAGCGCTGCATCGGCCGCGAGATGAAGGAGCAGATCCTGGAAAAGGAAGGCCGGCTGCCGACGGCCGTGATTGCCTGCGTGGGCGGAGGGTCGAATGCGATCGGGGCGTTTTATGAGTTTTTGCCGGACCGGCAGGTGAGGCTGATCGGCGTGGAAGCGGGCGGATGCGGCACGGAGCTGGGCCAGCACGCGGCGCGCTTCAGGGGCGGTGAGCCGGGGGTTTTGCAGGGAACGTACTCGTACGTTTTGCAGGATGAAAACGGGCAGATCGCGCTTACGCATTCAGTGTCGGCGGGGCTCGACTATGCCTCGATCGGGCCGGAGCACGCGGCGCTGCACGACTCGGGCCGCGCGGAGTACGTGGCGCAGGACGATCGGGCGGCGCTCGATGCGGTGGTGACGCTGGCGCGGACGGAGGGGATATTGCCGGCTCTCGAAAGCGCCCACGCCGTGGCCGAGGCGCTGCGGCTTGCTCCCACGCTCGCGGCGCGTGACATACTGGTGGTGAACCTCTCCGGCCGCGGCGACAAGGATATGGGGATACTGGCGCGGGAGCTGAAGCTGTAGCCACCTGCGGTGGGGCAGACGCTCGCGGGAGGCTCGCGCGGAATGGGTGGTAATTCAGAGAGCGTAAGGGCAGGGACTGAAGAATCCGATGGCTATCCTCTTCAATCACAAACCCGGACTGGTCGTTTATCTGACGGCTGGAGATCCGAGCCTTGAGGCTACTCGCGCCATTGCGATCGCGGCCATCGACGCGGGCGCGGATGTGATCGAGCTGGGGGTGCCGTTCAGCGATCCGCTGGCCGACGGGCCGGTGATTCAGAGAGCGATGGAGCGGGCGGTGGCGCGCGGGACGCGGCTCAAGGACGTAGTGGCGCTGGCGGGCGAGATTCGCGCGGAGCGGCCCGCGGCTGGCCTGGTGATCTTCAGCTATCTGAACCCGATTCTGCGCTACGGGCTGCACCGGTTTGCCGATGCGGCTGCGGCGGCCGGCGTGGATGGCGTGCTGGCCACCGACCTGATCGTCGAAGAGGCGGGGGAGTTTTTGGCGGAGATGGAGCGCGTGGGGCTGGCGCCGATCTTTCTGGCCGCGCCCACCAGCCCCGACCCACGGCTGGAGGCCATCGCCACACATTCCAAGGGTTTCGTTTACGCCATCTCGCGCGTGGGCATTACCGGCGCGCAGCAGAGCTTGAGCCGCGACGCGGCCGCGCTGGTAGAGCGCATACGGCGATGGACCCGGCTGCCGGTAGCCGTGGGGTTCGGCATCTCGACAAGCGAACACGTCGCCCAGGTGGCGGAGTTCGCGGATGCGGCGGTGATCGGCAGCGCGATTGTGGAGCTGATTGAAAGGTCAGCTCCAGGGGCAGCGCCCGGCGCGGTGGCTCGATTTATCAAGGGCCTGCACCTGAACGAGGAGGCGCTGGCCCGATGACGAACGCTCAGCTTTTGGCTACTAGCTTCTTCGTGGGCGGATTTGTCCGGCACGGCTGGCGGCAGAACAACGAAGCTAGGGGCTAGGAGTTAGTTTTTCAACACGAGGATGCAATGACGCTGGAAGAATTGCGGGATCAAATTGATGTTCTGGACCGGCGGTTGGTGGAGCTGCTCAGCGAGCGGGCACGCGCTGCGCAGCAGATCGGCCGCTTGAAGGTTGCCACGTCGCTGCCGGTGTATGAGCCGGCGCGCGAAAAGGTGATCTACGCCAACGTGCGCGCGGCCAACAAGGGTCCGCTGCCGGACATTGAACTGACGCATATCTACGAGCGCATCATCGACGTGATGCGGGCCCTGCAGAGGGACGAGTTGGCATCAGAGAGGAATGCCCTGGACCGCCGCGGCGGTTTGCAGGGCCACGGCACTGGCGCAGAGAAAGAGACAGACGCGCCCGAGACAGGGAACAAGCAATGATTGTAGCCATGCAGGAGCGAGCCACCGAAGAGCAGATCGATGCAGTCATCGATGCCATGGTGGAAATCGGGGTCAATGTTCATCGAACCACGGGCGCGACGCAGACCATATTGGCCGGCGTGGGCGACACCGCCGGCGCGGACCTGAGGAAGTTCGAGCTGCTGAGCGGCGTGCTCTACGTGCACCGGATCACCGCGCCTTACAAGCTGGCCGGGCGCGCATTTCGTCCGCAGGGCACGGTGGTGGAGTTTGCCAACGGCGCCAGGATCGGCGGCCAGCACGTGGCCGTCATCGCCGGTCCGTGCGCCATTGAGAACCGCAATCAGATATTCACCATCGCCGCGTGTGTCAGGGCGGCGGGCGGCGGCTTCCTGCGCGGAGGCGCATTCAAGCCGCGCAGTTCGCCTTACGCCTTTCAGGGGCTGGGAATTCCGGGGCTGGAACTGATGCGCGAGGCCGCCGAGGCCAACGGCCTGCTCACGGTGACCGAGGTCATGGAGATTGCGCAGATCGAGTCCATGCTGCCTTACACCGACTGCTTCCAGGTGGGGGCGCGCAACATGCAGAACTTCAACCTGCTGCGCGAGCTGGGCCAGGCGCGCAAGCCGGTGCTGCTCAAGCGCGGCATCGCGGCCACCATCGAAGAGCTGCTGCTGTCGAGCGAGTACATTCTGTCGGGCGGCAACTACGACGTGATCCTGTGCGAGCGCGGCATCCGCACCTATGAGACCTCGACGCGCAATACCATGGACATCGCGGCGATTCCGGTGATTCACAAGCTGTCGCACATGCCCATCGTGGCCGACCCCTCGCACGGCACGGGGCGGCGCGACATGGTTCCCGCGCTGGCCAAGGCCGCCGTGGCCGCGGGCGCGGATGCGCTTCTCATCGAGATTCATCCCAACGCCGACAAGGCTGTCTCCGACGCGGCGCAGACCCTGTACCTGGATCAGTTCGAGGAACTGGTCGGCGAGCTGAGGGTGATTGCGGCGGCCGTGGGACGGACGCTGTAAGGTTGTTCTGAACGAGTTGTTGCCTTGAAAGGGCACGGCTTCAGCCGTGCCGCTCGACAATAGGAGAAAATTCTGGGCT
>JBEKCX010000051.1:0-11304 GCA_050014655.1 Occallatibacter sp.
ACTGTCACCGCCGCGGGCGAGTACTCGCGCGAGATGCTGCGCAAGCCCTACGTCATCGGCCGCTGGATGTACTCGAACGGCGTCCGGGTCCCTTACGTCGCGCGCATCAACCACGAGGGCTATCTGGCGCATACAATGTGGGTCTGGAACGGGCAAAAGACGAACGACCCGCCCCTGCCGCCAGGGTTCAGCTTCTACTCGGCCGATCCCGCTCGCAGTTACTCCCGCGGCGAGGCCATCTTCCGCGGCGAGTGCGGCTCGTGCCACACGCTCTCCGGCTATCGCGCGCTCAAGAGCCTGCTTGTCGGCCGCGACCGCGCCAACATCGACAGCTTCATTACCATGCTCCACGAGTACAAGCCCGACTCGCCCTACCGCCGTTTCATGCCGCCCATGGTGGGCACAAAACAAGACGTGGACGACCTCGCTAACTACCTCAATGCGCAGGTCAACCCGCCGGCGCAAGCCGTGCAGAAGAGCGTGGTGACTCTGAATGCAAAGTGAAAGGGGATTCTCATGAACGCCTGCGTGGACCGCGAGGAATTGGTCGAAGCCGATACTCTTGAAGAAGCCAGAGCTATCGCAGCATCGCGACTTCCCAAAGGATGGAAGGTTTCATCGGAGAAGATTGTTGCCTCCGGCACCCCAAAGTCTGTTGGAGGCCAGGGCACCACCGCAGAAGATGCCTTCGCAAGACTGGCGAAGGAAATCCCCGCGGGGTCAACGGTTATTGCTCGTGAGCGACACCGGGAACCCGATCGAACTACCGTCGAAAGCCTGGCCTTCGACGAGGATTCCGCCACACGCCTCGCGGCTCAAAAGGCTCCTGGCTATGACCGCCGGGAGTCGGTTCAACTGTCGAAGCCCGGGTTCAAAGGGATTTTCGGAATCGGGAGGAAACCTCATCTGTTTCATGTCACCCTGGCACGGGATGCCAGAGTATCGATTACATACAAAGAAAAGGCCAAGGCGCAATTCACGTTTACGCAAAAGAGTCTGCTGGATGCTCTGGACAGCGGCGACACGGAAGAAGAAATTGCGCAGATGCTGGATTCAGGAGTGCCTATCCAAGTACGCGACGATACCGGACAATCGCCGCTGATGTGTGCGGTGAGAAGAGGCCGGCCTGAGGTTGTAAGGTTGCTCCTGTCGAAGAATGCCGAGGTCGACGCCCGCGATAAAGACATGAACACGCCGCTGATGCGCGCTGCATGGAGAGGAAGTCTGGAGATTGTCAAGCTGCTCATAGCGGCGAAGGCCAATGTCAATGCTCGCGATGCGGGGAAGTATACTCCGCTGATGCAGACCTTTGGCCGCGACACGCACATTGAGATAGCGAAGTTGCTTCTTGAAAGTGGGGCAGACGTGAATGCTTCGACTTCCTGGGGATCGACGGTACTCGGCGACGCGGCTAAAGATGGAAACGAAAGAATGGTCGAGCTGCTGTTGGCTCGCGGCGCCTCGATCAATCGCAGCGAACACGATGGATATACCGCGCTCAGCCGGGCTGCCATGAATGGTCATGACAGAGTGGTCGAAATACTCCTGGCGCACGGAGCCGATGTTAACCTCAAGACAAAGCACGGTCACACCGCTCTGACCCTGGCGTTGGACCGCGGAAATTCTCGCATCGTCGAGCTGTTGAAGAAGGCCGGTTGAAGCCCCGTCCACCTGATCGGCCTTCTGCGGTTGGTTTGCGAGTACAGAGGATCCGGCGAGGCAGGTTCAGGGCGAAATTCACCCCGCCAAAAGTCCTCCACTTCGGCGAATCGTACATCGTCGCAGACATATTTGCCGCGCAGCGGTTAGCGGGAAGCTCTGCTTCAGTCTGAATCGAAAAGGCGGGGTTCTTCACACCGCAAAGTCGATAAACCCGCGCTGCGGATCGGTCGAGACCAGCTTCGCAGTTACTTTGTCGCCTACATCCAGGCCCTTGCCGCCGCTGACCGCCATTCCATCCACGTGCGGGTCGAGGGTGCGGACGAAGGTGCCGTACTTGTTGACGCCGGTGACGATGGCCGGAAAGCTCTGGCCGATGCGCGGGCGCAGCACGACGGCGGCGATGCGCTTCTGCATCTCGCGCTCCACCTTGCGGGCGCCGTCTTCCATCAGCGTGCAATGGACCGCGATGTCGTTGAGATCGCCCTCAGAGTAGGGCTGTGGCGCTTTGGCCAGCCAGGCCTTCATGAGCCGCTGTATCACCATGTCGGGGAAGCGGCGATTGGGCGCGGTGGAGTGGGTGTAGTCCTGGACGGCCAGGCCGAAGTGGCCCGGCGAGGGCTCGCTGGGCTTGACCAGCACGTACTCGCCGGGGCCCATCAGTTTGATGACCGTCAGCGAGAGGTCGGGGAAGTGGTCGGGGTCCTTCTGCTTCTGGACCAGTAGGAAGTCGTTGAGGGCCTTCGAGACGGGCTCGGCGGGCAGCGTCGTGCCCAGGCCTTCGGCCACCTCGACGATGCGGTCCCAGCGCTTGGGAGTGCGTACGATGCGGCGGATGGAGGCTACGCCGGCGTCCTCGAAGGTGCGGGCGACGACGCCGTTGGCCGCCACCATGAACTCCTCAATCAGCGAGGTGGCGCGATTCTTCTGCAGGCGAACGATCTCAACCGCCTCCTCGGCCTGCATCAGGGGGCGGGTTTCGATGGTCTCCAGATCGAGCGCGCCGTGCTGGAAGCGGCCGCCCACCATGCGCTGGGCGGCGGTGTCCTGGAGCTTGAGCTGGGCGGCCAGGTCGGCGCTGGCGGCTACTTTGGCCGGCGCGGGGCCGGTTCCCTCCAGCCATGCGCCCACGCCGTTGTAAGCCAACTGCGCGCGGTTGCGGACCAGAGCGGCGTAGACCTTGCCGTCGGAAGCAGTGCCGGCCGGGTCCACGGAGAACTCGATGACGTGGGCCACGCGGTCTTCGTTCTCGTTGAGCGAGGTAATGCCCTCGGAGAGCTCTGCGGGGAGCATGGGGAAGACCTTGACGCCGGTATAGACCGAGGTGGTCTCGCTCTTGGCGTGGGAGTCGATCGCCGTGCCCAGGTGGACGCGCGCATCCACGTCGGCCACGCCCACGATCACGCGGATGCGGCCGTCGGGCAGTTGCTCGGCCCACTCGATCTGGTCGAGATCTTTGGAGGTGTCGTTGTCGATGGAGGACCAGAGCAGGCCCGTCAAATCCTTCATGCCGGGGACGCCGGGCGGAGCGGGATGGGCCTGAATTGCGGCTAGTTCCGCGGCGGTTGCGGCGGGAAAATCGGGCTGGAAACCGTGCTCGATCATGGCGGCGTGGGCCGCGGCAACAAGATTGAAGTGCGCAGGCTGGCTGGAATGCATGAAGAATTAAGCTCCTTGAGGGTGAAAGGCCAGCCTACCACGCCGGGGCCTCCGCGCGATTGGGAACAGGGGATGCGTGGTATACGTATACCGCTTGAGTAGCGGCCGTATAGAGGCGTCATGAGATTTTTTTACGAGTGGTTCTTTCCCGCGCTGTGGGTGGCTTTTTTTTTCTATTGGCAAATTGCGGCGCGAGGCGCCAAGAGCAACGAACGGGTTGAGCCGCTTGTGTCGCGGATCGTAAAAGAAGCTACTTTTGGTTTGGCGATCGTGATACTGATGGGCCGCGGGCTGCCCGTTCCTGTGCTCTACCGGTTCTATCTTCCAACAACGTACTGGGCAGTATGGTTCTGGATTGGCGCAGCGGTGAATGTGTTGGGATTTGGCGTAGCGGTCTGGGCGCGTGTGTACCTGGGCAGCAACTGGAGCAGCTCGGTGACGATCAAGAGAGGCCACGAACTGATCACCGGCGGACCGTATAGTCTGGTACGCCACCCAATTTATACCGGACTGTTGACCGGGTTTCTAGGTGCGGCGATCGCCATCGCACGGGTTAGCGGCTTGGTGGCATTTGCTCTGGTCTTCGCTCTCTTTTGGTTCAAGCTGCGGCTTGAGGAGCGATGGATGCGCATACAGTTCGGCGAGGTTTACGGGCAATACGCGCAGCGAGTGCCTGCACTTGTGCCGCTGCCGCCCAAGATATCCTAACCGAAGAAGATTATTGAATGCCTAAATCGGCGAGCACCTTGGGCTTGGCTTCGTCCACAGCCAGCAGGTTGTGGCAGGTCGCGCAATCCTGCGGGATGCTCGTGCCGTCCTTGGCCGTGTGGTCGCCATCGTGGCAGCGGAAGCAGCCCGGATAACTCATGTGGCCGATGTGGTTGGGATGCGTGCCCCAGGTCACCTTCATCGCGGGAAAGACATTCTGGCTATATAGGTTCGCGAGTTCCTCGCCCGCTTGCTCGACGAGCGCGGCCTTGGCCGGCAGCACCTCGGGATGCTGGGTGCGATAGAACTCGGCAAGCTGTTCCCGAATCTTTGCGCGCGCCTCGGCTTCGCTCGAGTAAGTGGCCTTCAGCAACTCCAGGCCCTCCTTGTGGACCCAGGGCAGATCGGGGCTGACTCCGCCCTCGGCCATGGCCCGGTTGAGCGCGTCCTCCGGGGTCACGAAGGTGTGTGCGGCGCGGTTGTGGCAATCGATGCAATCCATCAGCCGGCGCTCGCCCTTGGGCATGGCGCCGCCGGTGGCGGAGGCGGCAAAGACGGTCTCCGAGCCGTCCGCGTTTTGCTTCTGAACCCAGGGAATGGTGGTGCGGGTCGGGTCGGTGGCGATGTACTCGATGTGGCCCAGGTGCACGCCGTGAATCCCGGTCAGGTGCGAGAGGCCATCCAGGCCGCCCAGGTGCAGCACCAGCACCGTCTGGGTCTCGGTGTTCTTTTCGTCGTCGGCAAAGGTGGACTTGACCAGCAGCTTCTCGCCGACGAAGCGCGCCGGCGTGTGGCAGCCCTCGCAGATGTACCGGGCCGGGCGCAGGCTCTCGACCGGCGACGCAATGGGCCGGGGATAGCGATGGAACGCGACCTCCAGAAGCTGCTTGGTGCCATTCACCTTGGCGGCAAAGTAGGAGGACGCGCCCGAGCCGATATGGCATTCCACACAGTCCACATGGGAGTGCGCGGAGATCTTGTAGGCCGTGTACTCGGGATGCATCACGTGGCACGACTGGCCGCAAAACTGGGGCGAATCCATGTAGGCCGAGCCGCGGTAGCTGGCCATGGCCACCACCAGCAGGTTGACGATGGTGGCCACAAAGACAATATCCAGCCCGTGGCGGAAGACCCGGTCGTTGAGATCGATCTTGGGGAATTCGGCCGGAATCTGGCCGGCCTTCTGGAGCTTCTTGCGGCGCGCAAACAGGCCCACCGGAATCAGCAGCAGCCCGGCGATGAACAGAGCCGGCAGAAGCAGGAAGAAGATGATGCCGAGGTAGGGATTGTCGTTGGGCCGGCCGAAGATCTCCACCAGCCAATAGCCGATCATGGTCACGCCAGAGGCGCTGGTGATGGCGCCGCCGCCCAGGCTGATGGGGTTGTTGCCGAAGAACAGAGCCGGCCGGACCCAGCCTTCACGAAATCTCTGCAGCACTGACACCATGTCCCCCACACTCAATCAAATGGCCCGCCAAGAAGAGCGAAATCGCGAGATGGCGCCCCAGGAGGCATTGTACAGCGCGCCGATTTCATGGGAAAACCGGCTCTGCAAGCGCGGCTTTGGGCACACATATCGCGGCTTCGCTCCAGGCGGGCCTGGAGCAACCTGCGGGTCCGATCCTTTGCTACTTCAGACTGCGATAGAAAGCCACCACGTCCTTGATCTGGGCGTCGGTGAGTCCCGCGATCGGCTTCATCTTGCCCTTGCCGTTCTTGACGGCGGCAGCCATCTGGTCCGCGGTGAGCTTCTTGATGTCCGGATCGGAGACCGCCTTGATCCCCATCATTTTGGCCATCCCCGCGCTGGGGGTGCCAGTGGGACCATGGCAAGTTTGGCACTTGGCTTTGTAGGTTGCCTCGCCCGCGGATTGGGCGAAGCCCGCGGCGCCGGCCAAAGAAACTGTAATGGCCAACACCAGGAGGGAACGAATCGTCTTTGTCATGCAAAAAACTCCTCAAGCATTTCCACGGTCATTGTACGCGGGACCGTGCGGGCCGCGTAATGGACCGGCGAAACTCGAGCCAATCCACCCCATAGTCTCTCTGCGGAACTGCGGTTTCGCTCAGAACTCGTAATGCAATCCGAGAGTTACGTTATTCGCATGAAAGTTCCTTGGCGCGGTCTCCCCGGCCGGCGATATGTTCATCCCGGTCTGGTTAGGCAGTGAAGAACATGACACGGGCGTCACAGGAGCCGTAGGCGTGGGGTTCGTGGTGCTGCACAGTTGCGCGCCGGAAGGACCGCCTTCGCCGTAGCCGTAGAAGTTGTACTCGGCCTTCCAGGTCAATCCGGGATGAACCGTCCATGCAACGTTCACGAAAGGAGACTCATAGGTGGACACCAGGGAACCCGCGACATCGCGAGGATCGTTATAGAAGCGGCTGCCACTCACGGAACTGATGTTGTAGCCGATGTTGGATTTGAAGGCTTTGACCGGCGACAAGGTCAAAGCCGCCGACCCGGATTGCGTGGGAGCATGCATGAAATCCAGGGCGGGCCCGAAATCGTAGCCCGACCTGCCCGCGCTCGTGGCTGGACACGCCGTGCCGCTGGGGGTCGAGGCGGCAACCGGCAAAGCAGTCGTAGCACCCCCAAGGTAGCAGATGTTGTCCGCCATGTACACGTCGCTGTAGGCGTAGTTGAAGTCGATGCCGTAGTGATCGTTCGGGAACAGTTGCGCGCCCAAGCCCACGACGCGGCTGTAGTCCACGTGATCGAGCGGGCCGGCATACGCAATGTCGCCTGCCGCCACGGCAGCCTGATCGTTGTTCGTGTTGTTGTGATGTTCCACGCCGTTATAGGCGCCCGTGAGCACAGCCCAGGGTTTGGGCCTGAACATCGAATGTACCCGGTACTGCTTGGTCTGCCGCGGGGTCATCGGGGTAAAGGCGTTATCGGCGTAGAGCATCTCGATGCTGCCGTTGATGCTCCAGTTGGCGGTCGGACGCATGGCGGCGTTGAAAATCCCACCGTACTCGTCTATCTTTACGGTTCCGTTGGTAGTCGCGTTCACGGCTAGCGGAACGTCGCCGGGATTGCCGCCGGGATCGACAGGAGTAGTGGAAGTAGCGGCGCTGAACGTGTTCTCCGCGATCATATGCGCGCGGTAGCGATAGGCGAGCGAGAGCGTGACGCGCGAAGTCGCGTCCCAGGTCCCAGTCAGGTTGTTGGTCAGAAACCGCTGCCCGAAATAGGCCGGCATGGGAACGCCGATGGAGCCGCTGCCTTCAAATGTGGAGGCGCCGGCGGCGGCTGTCGCCGTGCTCAACGTAGGGTAGTTGATGGTTGCATTTCCTGTAGTCAAGGCGGGCGTCGCCTGAGTGATGAGACTCGTCATGGTGGCCGTTCCCGGCTGGTGGACGTTTGAGAAGTCCACCTGATCGGAGAGGCTGAACGTCTTCATCGCCTGCCAGACGATGCCATAATCGGCGGCAACCACGGCCCGGTGCGCGGTCGCGGTGCCCGTATACACAGTCGAGCGATTCGTCCCGTTCAGACCTTGGTAGCTGTCGTAGTAGTTGGGCAGGTTCATGTTCGCGTTGGTATAACGGAAATCGCCGTTCATCGCGATGTTCTTGATGCTGGAGCTTTGCAGCCGGAAGATCTCCGTAGGATAGAGAATGCGGGTCGGCTGCGTGCGCAGATAGCTGGTGGTCACAGCGCAAGCCGCATTGACCACCGGCAAGCCGCCGGTGGTTTGCGGCGGCGAGAGCATAGGGTTGCCGCCCATGCTGGCCGTGTTGCAGGAACTGGCGGCGTAGGGCGTCAGGCTGTCGTAGTTGGCAAGAAGGGCCACCGTCGTTCCATTCCCCTCCTGCACGTCGAAGTCGCTCGGAGCCATGCTGAAGTAAGAGTCCGCCTTGTAGTGATCGACCTGTTCTTCGAAGGTCAGCCTGGTGCCTTTGACAGGCTTCCAATCGATGGCGCCGGTGAAATCGTCGGTGCTGTTGCGCTGATACTCCCGCAGCAGAACATCGTGGGAGCTTGCGAATTGATAACCGCTCGGGGTCAAGCTCGGTCCCTGGAAGATATTCTGCGAGTAACCCGCGCGAAACGTCACCTTCGAGAGCGGCAGGATGGTGAGGTTGGTATCCGTCATGCGGCGCACGGTGTTGAACAGGAACGGCGATTGGCTCACCTGCGGCCACGCCAGCGGGGTTGTCGAGCCAGTGACGGGAATCGACTGCCCGCTGGGAATATTCGGGTTGCCCAGCAGGTCGTAGTCGAAGTACTGGCGGTCGCGGCGGAACATTCCCGAGAACTCGTAGAGCTTCCCCTTGGAGAAGTCCAGCTTGGCGAAGTTGTACGGATCGCCGCCGAACCCGCTGCCGAAGGCCTTGAGAGAATCCACAAGGTCGTGCTTGGTGCCGGGGAGCGCATGCATCTCAAAGGTCTCGCCAAGCACCCGCGGCCCGGACTGCATGTTGACCAGGGTGCCGTACATGGCCCCGCTGCCGGTCACATTCGCCATGCGTCCGCCTAGATCCACGCTCTGATGGGACGCATACCCTTCCGGGACGCCCATCTTTGCATCCGGCGTTGGAATGGGAGCGGCGGCCGTTGGATTCTGGGCGGCGGCGATGCCTGCCGCCATCAGCAAAATGGCGACTCCAATACCCCCGGCGATGCGCTCGACAATGGCGCGAGAGGGCTGGTGGCTGGATAACCGTGAAAAGCGGCCAATCTTGTTCATAGGAAGCCTCGCTTGAAGAAAAGCACTCTTGCTGTCATCGAAAACCCTGAAACAGTGTGCGCAATCGGCGCCCGGTCCGGACCGCGCCATCCAAGGTCGCTGGAGGGCGCGGCGCAAGTCCGTGGTTCCTACCTGAGGAAAGCCGCATTGATGTTCGACCCATGAATGTAGGTGTGGCAGCTAGTGCAGGGCTGCAGTTCGTCCGATCCAGCGCCCATCCCGTGAACCGTGGCGTTCGCCACCCGGCTGTGGCACTGGTTGCACAAGGTGTTGATACTCGGCATGTTCAGCAGCCGGGCGTTCTGAGATCCATGCGGCGTGTGGCAGGCCATGCACCCCTCCGCCTTGACCGCGGCGTGCTCGTACACGAAAGGCCCGCGCGTCTCCGTGTGGCACTTGGTGCAAATTGCATTCTGGTCGGCCGTGGACTTCAGGTTGTTGTTCCCGAAGGTGCCGTGCGGATCGTGGCAGTCGGAGCAGTGGACCAGGCCTTCATTCACCTTGTGGTGGAAGGGCATGCTGAACGCCGGCTTCACGTCGTTGTGGCACTGGAAGCAGAGCGTGGGCTGAGGAGCCTTGAGCAGCGTCTCTTCCTTGCTGCCGTGAATGTCGTGGCAGCCGATGCAGCTCACATTCGCCTTGGCGTGCGGCGAGCGCTCGAAGTTTGGATGTGCCCCCGCGTGGCAGGTCAGGCACTTGGCCTCCACATCCTTGGCGCTTGCCTTGGCGGGATTGAAAATCTTGGTTATGTCGCCGCCACTCTCAGAGTGCGCCTTGCCCGCGCCGTGGCAGTTCTCGCATGTGGTCCCGTTGCCGCCGTGCATCTGGGCCATCTTGGTGTGCGGATTGTCGGCGAACTTCTTGGCCACCTCGTCGTGGCAGGTGGCGCAGGTGTCGCTGCCCACAAAATCCGCGGGCGCGGCTTCTTTGGCCTGAGCAACAGCCGGTTTGGCGCCCGGCTCGGCTTGGGGCGTCTGAGCCCCCAGAGCGGCGGCGCACAGTATGCCGGCACCCAGAATCATCCAACAACCTAGCAGTCCCAGGCGCTTCCCCGGAGCCGCACCGATCGGCAATCGCGTTACAGGCCTATCTTCATGCATGAAAAATACCGCCTTGTGTGATCTCATTGCCACCTCCGAACACAACTCTACCAGCGTCCGAAGGTTCAACGCGCCAGTTCCCCGCGGGGAACGCCGGAAGGACCAAGGGCTCGCTGGCACACCGTTTACGGATGGGGAAAGTTGTGCGGAGCATCACATCACTCGCTGCATGGTACGTTGATGTTTATACCGCAAACTGTGACGCGCATCACATACGATGGAGCCGCCGATCCCGGCCCTGGGTTTCCTCTTCCAAGGTGACACAGATTCCATTCCGCGCGCAAGACTGCCCGCCAGGCCGCTGTATCTCCCTGCTCTGACCCATTTCGCCTGCCGCAGGACCCCGGTGAGACGGGCGCGCTGGGCGATGCTCCACTGGGCAGAAGAGCAGAATTGCGGCCATTTTTCTGTGCAAAAGAGAACACTTTCCCCGAAGAGCAAAGTGAACCGCCAGCCCCTGGCGTCCACCGGCTTGCGCAGCCGCAACGCGGCCTCTCCGTCACCCAAGCGGCCGGGCGGCCGGCGCCGGAAAGCGGCCGGCAGCCGCTCGCAAAAGTTGACGCTGGATGCGGGAATCCGAGACCGCCGCGACCGCTCAGAGATGTGCGGCTCATCACATCCAGAGCGGTGGACAGTCGGTCAAACTCGGATGCAACAAGAACCTCTTTTCCGGGAGGCACAGGGCGGTTTTGTCACGGCTCGAGTCTTTGCGGCGGCAAGCGTGGCCACGGGGAAGGCAGAGGCGAAGGTGCTCGATCCGCTCCGGAAGGGAAACGCCATGGCAGACGCAGAGATTGCAAAGGGATCGCACGCGCGGCACAAGCACCTGACCCGACAGGTTCCGGTGGGATGCGCGGCCTGCGGCAATCGCCGCCCCGGCTGGTTCTGTTCCTTGGGCAGCGCGGTTCTAGCCGATCTTGAGCTGGTCACCAGCACCATTACCCTGCCGGCGCAGGCTTCGGTGTTTACGCAGGGCGAGGACGCCCGCTGCCTCTATCTGATCTGCAGCGGCTATCTCAAGCTCACCGCGGGCCGCCATGAGGACCGTCAGATGATCGTCCGCGTGGCCGGGCCCGGCTCCATGCTCGGCCTCTACGCGGTTCTCTCCCACGGCGTCTATGAAGTTTCCGCCGAGTCCCTGACCGAGGCCCAGCTCCGCCCGGTCGAGCGGGAGCGATTTCTGGGCTTCCTGCGCAGCCACAAGGAGGCGCAGATGCGCGCCGTGCAGTGCATCTGCCAGGAATACCGCTTTGCCCTCCAGGACGCCTGCCGGATCGCCCTCACCGAGACCGTGGCCGCCCGCCTGGGGCGTCTGCTGCTGGAGCTGGCCAACCAGATCGGCGAGCACCTCGAGGGCGGCGGCTTCCGCTTCCCCCTGCTGCTCACCCACGAAGAGATGGCCTCGATGGTGTGCACAACCCGCGAAACCGTCACCCGAACTCTCGGCCAGTTCCGCAAGGACGGCTGGATCTCCATCGAAG
>JBEKCX010000052.1:0-11298 GCA_050014655.1 Occallatibacter sp.
GGCTCGACCATCCGCCTGGGCTACCTGAGGGACGGCAAGCAAGCCGACACCACGGTCACCATCGGCGACCGCGAAAAGGTCTTTGCCGAGCTGGGCGGCATGCAAGTCGAGACCAACCCCGACGATAAGGGCGACGCCGGCGAAGCCAAGCTGGGCATTATGGTTCGCGATGCGCCCGCATCCACCGCCGCCAAGCTGCACGTTCAGGGCGTGGTCATTCAGTCGGTCCGCGCCGGCTCCTTCGCCGACCTGCAGGGACTTGAGCCCGGCCTGGTCATCATTCGGATGAACAAGCAGCCCACTGCCACCAAGGATCAGTTCGATGCCGTGGTGAGCAAGCTGAAAACCGGCGACGACGTGGTCTTCGAAGTTATCGATCCGCAACGCCCGAACAACGGACTCAACTACCTGGGCGGCACGCTCGAGTAGCCCCCGCGAGGCGCCGGCCGCGGAGTTTTCACGGCCGGCGCTCTTTCCCGCAAGCGGATGGATTCCCGATTGCCTATTGGTTTTCTCTTGTCCAAATCCGGGGCATTCCGCTAAACTGCAACGTAAATCGTCTGTGAATTCGTTGTTCTGAGGTGGATAGCAGCGTGTTCTTTTTCCGGGCAAGCGTGGCATTCGTCTTCTCCGCGGCGTTGATTGCGTCAACCGCCCTGGCCACGCCTGTCCACCGAACGACCGCCGGCAGCGGCGCGCACAGCTCCCACCACAAGGCCAAGTCGCACAAGCTGCACGGCCAGCAGGCCATCGAACCGGCGCGCGTGACTGAGATTCAGCAGGCGTTGATTCGCGAGCACTATCTGACCGGGGAAGCCAGCGGCAAGTGGGACGCCACCACCGAAGCCGCCATGCAGAAGTACCAGGCCGACCAGGGATGGCAGACCAAGCTGATGCCCGACTCCCGCGCCCTCAAGAAGCTGGGCCTCGGTCCCGACTACTCGAACGCCATCAACGCCAAGGACTCCTCCTTCGGCGAACCGCCTCCCGCCAGCAGCATTCCTCCCGTGCAGGCAGCCGGCTTTGCCGATGCCGCGGGAGTTAACCACTGATCTGTGGTTCCGGGGATGCGCCTCCTTTTTGACCTCGCCCGTCATGATTGACACAAAGCTCCTGAGGAATAGTGTGGATTGAGGTTCGAGGTTCACCACCCCCTTGCCAGGAGAAAGGCGAAAGGATGGGGCACGGGGCATTCCGCTATCCGAGAAAATGCTCTGATCGAACGCCCCATTCGTGACCCGGCCTTATGATCGTCTCCATGGAGACGACAACGATTGCCGGCGTCGAGGTTTCCCGCATCGGCCTGGGCACCTGGGCCATTGGCGGGCTGGAGTGGGGCGCCGTCCCCGACGATGTGGCCGTCGCCACCTGCTTGACCGCCGTCGAGCGCGGCATCAACCTCATCGATACCGCGCCCATCTACGGCCACGGGCACTCCGAGGAGATCGTCGGCAAGGCCATGCGCGCCCACGGCCGCCGCGAGGCTTTCTTCATCGCCACCAAGGCCGGCCTGGAGTGGAACGAGCACGGCGTCTTCGCCAACTCGACCACTGCCCGCCTGCGCCGGGAACTCGAGGACAGCCTCCGCCGCCTGGGCACGGACTTCATCGATCTCTACCAGGTTCACTGGCCGGATACGCTCGTGCCCATTGCCGAAGTTGCCGCCCTGATGGGCGAGTTCCAGCGGGAGGGCAAGGTGCTCGCGCTGGGAGTGAGCAACTTCAGCGTGGCGCAGACGGAGGAGTTTCGCTCCGTCGCCGCGCTGGCCTCGAACCAGCTTCCTTACAACCTCTTCGAGCGCCAGATCGACGAGGCGATTCTGCCGTGGTGCGCGGCCAACGGCGTCGCGGTCCTCACCTGGAGCACGCTCTGCCGCAGCCTGCTTGCCGGCCGCGTCACGCGCGGCATGAGCTTCGACGCCAAGGACATTCGCAGTGTGGATCCCAAGTTCCAGGAGCCGCGCTTCAGCCAATACATGACGGCAGTCGAGCGGCTCGCGGCACTCGCTCGTGACCGCTACGGCAAGACTGTGCTGGAGCTGGCCGTCCGCTGGGCGCTTGACCGGCGCGGCGTCAGCGTGGCCCTGTGGGGCGCCAAGCGCCCCCAGCAACTCGATGCCGTCGCCGGCGTGCTGGGCTGGAAGCTCGATGCGAGCGCTATGGCCGAGATCGACCGCATCGTGGCGGAATCCGTCATCGACCCTGTCGGGCCGGAGTACCTGGCGCCGAAGGCGCGGGAGAGCTAACTTCTTCTGTGCGGGGCGGAGAACATGCCGCGGCACGGGTTGATGTAACAGAGATTCTCGGGGGCCAGGCAACCGGTAATCTCCGTTCAGTGATGCGTTCTCCTAACTAAGCTGGTGACTCAGGAGCGATTGCTCTGTTTCCCGACCCCTGATCTCTGACCCCTGACCCCTGTTCCAAGAACGACTGCAGAATCAGCGTGGCGGCGACCTGATCCACCACCCGGCGGTGCTGCTGGCGGGTGTGGCCGGCCTCGTAGAGAATCTGGTGCGCCTCGCGCGTGGTCAGCCGCTCATCCCACAGGTGAATGGGCAGGCCGGTCAGTTCGCCCAATTCGGAGGCAAAGGCCTGCGTTTTGTTGGCCTGTGGGCTGGCGTCGCCCGACAGATGCATAGGATTGCCCACCACGATGCCCGCCACGGCGAACCGCCGCGCCAGCCGGGCCAATGAGCGCAGGTCTTCGCGGCGGTTGCGTCGCCGCTCCAGCGTGAGCACCGGCTGCGCGGTCAGCCCCAGTTCGTCGGAGACAGCCACGCCGATGCGCCGGTTGCCGACATCGAGGCCGAGATAACGAGGCTGTGGGGCAGAATCCAGCTTGCAACTCCTGCCTTCCAGCTTATCGCCCCTATCCGGCCGGAGCCAGGAGGCTAAAGAAACCGCGCTTGCTCCTCCGGAGTTGGGATTGGGCAGCTCTCCAGCCGGCCCCGGATGCGGTACCGCCAGCGCGCAACCAGCCGGTATAGCGGATCGCTGAGAAAGCCGGGAATCCATCCCATCGCGGCGGCTACCGCGGGCCAGGGCGGCGGAAGTTCCGCAAGCAGGGCAAGCGTGGCCGCGAACCGCGTCAGCGGCTGCTCCTTGGGCTCAAGCGGGTTGCGGAAGACCAGCACCGTGCCCGGAACGCCGCCCGGTTCAAGCAGCTCTGCGTGCCGCGCCAGCAGCGGTGCAACCGCCGGCGAGCTGGAAGGAGCAAAGCGCAGGCGGTCGCGCCGATCGCGGCGCAGCAGCCAGCGCACCCAGCCGTTGCAGAAGCCGCAGTTCCCGTCAAAGACAACCAGCAGGCGGCCGCCGATCTCATCCAATCCGCTCACTCTTTCGAGATGCCGCATGAAAGCGGGCAGATTCAATTCGGCCAATGCGCAACCTTCCACCTTCTATACTGAACCCACCATGAGTTCCCAACCTCCAGCCCGCTACCGCGCCAAGTCCCAGGCTCTCGAAGAGCGCGCCGAGCGATTCTTCCCCGGCGGTGTCAACTCGCCGGTGCGGGCATTCCGGGCGGTGGGCGCCGGGCCGCCGTTCATCGAGCGCGCTCAGGGCGCATGGCTCACCGACGCCGACGGCAACCGCTACATCGACTACTTCGGCTCCTGGGGGCCGATGATCCTGGGCCACGCCTTTCCGCCAGTGGTCGAAGCCACCGAGCGGGCCGCGCGCAACTCCGCCAGCTTCGGCGCCTCCACAGCCGCCGAGGCCAACTTGGCCGAGCGCGTCGTCGCCTGCTTCCCGGCCATTGAGAAGCTGCGCTTTGTCAGCTCTGGCACCGAGGCCACGATGAGCGCCATCCGCCTGGCGCGCGCCGCCACCGGCCGCAAGATCGTGGTCAAATTCGAGGGTTGCTACCACGGCCACTCCGACGGCCTGCTGGTCAAGGCCGGCTCGGGCGTGGCTACCTTCGGCATTCCCGGCTCGGCCGGCGTGCCCGAGGAGGTCGCCAGCCTCACTCTTGCCCTGCCGTACAACGACCTGGCCGCGGTCAAGGCCGCCTTCGCCGCTCATCCCGGCGCCATTGCCGCGGTGATCGTGGAGCCTGTCGTCGGCAACGCCGGCTGCATTCCGCCCTTGCCCGCCGCGGCGGGCGTGCCCGGTTTTCTGGCCGGGCTGCGCGAGATCACCGCCCGCGAAGGAGCCCTGCTCATCGTTGACGAGGTGATGACCGGCTTCCGCGTGGCTCTGGGCGGGGCGCTTGAGCTTTACGGCATCGACGCCGATCTGGTCACGCTGGGCAAGATCGTTGGCGGAGGCCTGCCCGTTGGGGTCTTTGGCGGGAAACGCCGTTTCATGGATCTTCTGGCGCCGCTGGGGCCGGTCTACCAGGCCGGAACCCTCTCGGGCAACCCGCTGGCCATGGCCGCCGGAATCGCCACCTTGAGCTACCTCCAGGATCACGCCGACGAGGTCTATCCGCAGCTCGAAGCCACCGCCAAAGCCGTAACCGAAGGCGTCGCCGCCGAAGCCGCCCGCGCCGGCATCCCCATGACCCTCAACCGCGTCGGCTCCATGTGGACCTGGTTCTTCACCCCCGGCCCGGTCACCAACTATGCGCAGGCAGCCCAGAGCGACACCACCACCTTCGGCCGCTTCCACCGGGCCATGCTTGACCAGGGCGTCTGGCTACCGCCCTCGCAGTTTGAAGCCGCGTTCCTGAGCACGGCACACGGCGAGGAAGAAGTGGCCGCCACCCTCGCCGCGGCGCGCGAGGCATTCAAGGGCGTTCAGGGCCACATGAAGTGAAGGCGCCTGTTGATGCCCAGTGAATCGGTATCGCCTAGTTTGAAAAACTTTCTGAAACTATATACACTGTAAATACATCTAATATTGAGCACGGGGATACCTTCGTGGCTAGAAAAAATCATATTCTGGAGAGTTTTATGGACGACTGTTCTTTGGTTTTTGATTGGGATGAAGCCAATTTGGCTCACATTGCGCAGCACAACGTGACGCGGGAAGAAGCCGAGCAGGCAGTCATCGGAGACCCGCTTGACATGGAATTGCAGATTGTTGGCGAGAGCGATGGGGAAGAGAGGCTCCAGCAGCTTGGAGAGACGGCTAAAGGTAGGATTCTGCAACTGGTTACCACCTGGCGCGACGGTAAGGTAAGAGTAATCTCCGCGTGGGACGCGCCCAGACAACTGAGGCTCTACTATTTGGCCGAAATGAGGCGGCAGCATGGAGACACTGAAGATTCCGAAATTTGAAAACGAGGAAGACGAAGCCAACTGGTTGTTCGAGAACCGTGAGCGGCTGGCGAACGCCTTTCTGCAGGCGGCCCAGGAGGGTCGGGTGCGGCAAGGCACGCTGAGGCAACGGGGCGTAACACCCCCGACCACAATTCGGCTCGCCCCGGAGGACATTTCCCGTGCTCGGTCCCTCGCCGATCGCCGCGGACTGCGTTATCAGACCTACCTCAAGATGCTGATTCATGAGGCGCTGGAGAGGGAGGAGCGACTGGCAAGCTGAGCCCGAAGCCTTACACCCACGCATCCAGCGTGATAAACCGGTGGGTCGGCTTGTAGCGCGCGACAAGCTGCTCGGCGGCGGCAATGGACGGCCCTCGATCTGCGCCCAGCTTCAGGTGGCTGCCGTCGTGGAGCACGACGTTGGCTGCCCGGCCCCGCCGTTCCAGCCGGTCGATGCGGCGCGCAAGCAGCTCGGCGATCCTCTCCGCCGAAGGCTCGCGCCAGTCTGAAGTCATCGCGTTCCACAGCACGGACGTCATTCCCAGCGACCTTGCCACGCGGAAGACGGCCGGCCTTCGCGCCCCAAACGGCGGCCGAATGAATCGCACGGTCACGCCCGCAATCTGCTCCAGCGTCTGGCTCGTCCTCGCCAGTTCCTCTTGCACGCGGCTCGCCGAAGTAAGCGCCAGGTTGGGATGGCTCCAGGAGTGGTTTCCGATCAGATGCCCGCCCGCCACAATCCGCCGCACCAGTTCCGGCTCAGCCTCGGCAAACTTGCCCAGCAGAAAAAACGTCGCTCGCACGTCGTGGCTGGCCAGGATGTCCAGCAGCCGCGGCGTCCAGGCGGGGTTGGGGCCGTCGTCGAAGGTCAGCGCCAGTTCGCTGGGGCGCTCGGGCGCAATCAGCGCCTCGCCGAAGAGGCGCGACCCCGGCCACAGCGCGGCATAGGCGCAGCCGCCCGCCGCGAGCCCAAGCGCGCCCGCCGCGCCCACCCCGGCGCAAATCCCCGTTGCTAAAGGAGAAAGCATTCCGCCTTCCAGTGTGCAGCGCGGGACGAAGGAACCGCAAGAGCGACCATGTCCCGCTCCCAGCCGTGCAGCGGAAACGAGGGGCGCGAGTTGTTCCCAGCCCCTCCTCCGGGCGTATACTCGACTTGTTCGGGTCGCATCCTGCGTCTACGGAGCGGCACTGGAGACAACCATGAGCCTTACGCAGTTTCCCGGCGGCGGTGATTCCTCTCTATCCGCCAACCCCATCTCAAAAGTCACCGTGCCCGCGCTTACCGAGATGAAGCGCCAGGGCAAGCCCATCAGCGCGCTCACCGCCTACGACTACGCAACCTCGCGGCTGGCCGATGAAGCCGGAATCGACCTGCTGCTGGTGGGCGACTCGCTGGCCATGGTGGTTCTGGGCCACGAGAATACACTCGCCGTTACGGTGGACGAGATGCTCCACCACACGCGCGCCGTGCGCCGCGCCGTGCGCCGCTCGCTGGTGGTGGCCGACATGCCCTTCGGCAGCTATCACGGCGCGGTCGCCGAAGGCCTGGCCAACGCCATTCGCTTCGTCAAAGAGGCCGGCGCGGAGGCCGTCAAGATCGAAGGGGCGCGCTTCGAGATGGTTCGCGCTCTCACCGAGGCTGAGATTCCCGTTATCGGCCACCTCGGCCTGACCCCGCAGAGCATTCACCGCATGGGCGGCTTTCGCGTGCAGGCCCGCACCGCTGATGCCGTCGTGCAGCTCAAAGCCGATGCCCTGGCGCTGGCCGAAGCCGGGGCGGGCGCGATCGTGCTGGAAGGCATTCCCCGGGAGGTGGCCGCGGAGCTGACCGCCGAGCTTCCCATTCCCACCATCGGCATCGGCGCGGGGCCCGACTGCGACGGCCAGATTCTGGTCTTCCACGATCTGGTGAGCCTGACCTTTGCGCCGGCGGCCAAGTTTGTTCGCTGCTACGCCGATGCCGGCGCGCTGATTCGTTCCGCCATCGATCGCTATCGCGAGGACGTGGAACACCACGCCTTCCCTTCGGATGAGGAAAGCTATCATTTGCCCGATGCCGTGCGCAGGGCTCTGGACGGAATGCCAAAGGCGGGAGCGCTGCGGGAGGTCTGATGGAACTCCTTCGCACGGTGGCGGAACTGCGCCGGTGGTCCCGCGCGCTGAGAGGCAAGGGCCGCAACGACGGCGGCCATCCCTTCGGCCTGGTGCCCACCATGGGAGCTTTGCACGCGGGCCACGCTTCGCTGATTCGCGCGGCGGCGGCCAGTTGCGGGCGAGTAGCGATCAGCATCTTCGTCAACCCCACCCAGTTTGGTCCTAACGAAGACTACGCCCGCTATCCGCGCACGTTTGAGGCCGACTGCGCTCTCGCCAAGACCGAAGGCGCGGATGCCGTCTTCGCTCCGTCAGTTGAAGAACTCTACCCCGCCGGCGCAGCCACGTTTGTCGAAGTCGAGGGCCTGAGCAACCGCCTCGATGGCGCATCCCGCCCCGGCCACTTTCGCGGCGTGGCCACCGTAGTCGCCAAGCTGCTCATCGCCAGCGAAGCCGACCGCGCCTTCTTCGGCCAGAAGGACGCTGCCCAGGTCGCCGTCCTGCGGCGGATGGTCGCCGACCTGAGGCTATCGGCCGAGATCGTCGTTTGTCCCATCGTTCGCGAGCCGGACGGCCTGGCCCTCAGCTCCCGCAACCTCTTCCTCAGCGCCTCCGAGCGCGCCCAGGCCCTGGTCCTGAGCCGCGCCGTCCGCCAGGCCGAGGCTCTCGCGGCCGCGGGTGAACGCCGCTCCAGCGCGCTCATCGCGGCCGCCCAACGGTCCTTTGCCGCCGTTCCCGAAGTCCGCATCGACTACATTGCCGCCGTTGACTGGGCCACGCTCGATCCCGTGGAAATCGCCCCTCCCGGAACGCTGTTCGCCGTCGCCGCCTGGGTGGGCCAGACCCGGCTCATCGACAACACCATCCTCAACTGACCGGCGCTCCTTGCGCAGGTTGGGCGCTCCATCCTTTACGCGCTCCCGCGAGTTGCTCAACTCGTCATCACAGCCTTTTCGCGGCCGGGCTGTTAAACTCATTCGACAGGCATCGGTGTGGAACCGTTGCCAGGAGGAATCCGCAACCCTTTGAAAGGAAAAGGCATGAACACCAGGTTCGCGCGCAGGATGGAGACTGTGCGCACCTCGACCATACGCGAGATTCTCAAGGTAACCGAGCAACCGGAGATCATCTCGTTTGCCGGCGGCCTTCCCGCGCCGGAGTTGTTTCCGGTGGACGACATTCTTTCCGCCGCCGAGCGGGTTTTGAGCGAGGGCGGGCCTGGGGCGCTGCAATACAGCCCCACGGAGGGCTTCGCGCCGCTTCGCGAGACCTTCGCGGGCGAATCCCGCAAGCGGGGAATCGACTGCTGCGCCGACGACATTCTCATTACTACCGGCTCCCAGCAGCCGCTCGACCTGACGGGCAAGATCTTTCTCGATGCGGGGGACTGCGTGCTCACCGAGAGCCCGACGTACATGGCCGCCATTCAGGCGTTTCAAACCTACGGAGCTCGCTTTGCGGCAGCGCCCACCGATAACGAGGGCCTCATTCCCGAAGCGCTGCCTGAGTTGATTGAGCGCGAAAGGCCCAAGTTCCTCTACACGATTCCCAACTTTCAGAATCCCACCGGCGTCACGCTCACCGCCGAACGCCGCCGAACGCTTTATTCCATCGCGGCTCGCTACGAACTTATCGTGCTGGAAGACGATCCGTACGGGGCGCTGCGCTACGCGGGAACGGCGATTCCTCCCGTCAAATCGCTGGATGCCGAGGGCATTGTCATCTACCTCAGCACCGTCTCAAAGACCATCGCCCCCGGCCTCCGGGTAGGTTGGGTAGTTGCGACCGAGCACATCCGGCACAAGCTGACCATCGCCAAGCAGGCGGCCGATCTGCACACCTCCAGCCTTGACCAGCGCATCGTCCATCGCTACCTTGCGGACTTCGACAGCGGCGCACACATCGAGCGCATCCGGCGGTCCTACGGGGAGCGATTCTCGATCATGGATGCCGCCTTGGGCGAGCACATGCCGCCCGGATTCACGTGGACCCATCCCCAGGGAGGAATGTTTCTCTGGGTCGCCTGTCCCCAGGGAGTGAATACGAGCGAACTGATGCACGAAGCCTTTGCGCGCAAGGTTCTCTTTGTGCCCGGTCAGGATTTCTTCTCCGACACGCCCGGCCACCGCTTCATGCGGCTGAACTTCTCCAATGCTTCACCGGAACAGATTCGGGAAGGCATCCGGCGACTGGCGGAGGTATGCAGGGCGGCGGTGCGGGCCATCTAATAGAGCCTCATCGTAATGCGCGAGCTTGCTGGTCGCTCAAATGGCTTGCTTCAGAAGCAGGAAGGCCTTCTCTTCCAAGACGGCGATTTCACTGAAGAGCTTGGATGCGGAACGAATCTTCTTCTCGATGTCTTTCATCGTTTCGGCTTCCTTGAACAGCAAAGCGATCTCCGTGAATTTGCCGCCAGACTGACGGAAGATCTCCGCGGCGTTTGCCAGCGCGGGTTTGCGGGTCATCCTCGCGCCTTCTTCGAGGAAGCGGGCGTACATGGGGCGGAAGCAGCCGCCGCCGGTGCCGCCGATTTCGATGAAGGCATGGAGGTTGAAGAGATTCATACGCAGGTCAAAATCCTTGAAGATCGCCGGCCACTGCAATAACTGCTTTGCCGTGTGGCGCAGCCCCGGAACGCCGAAGTTCTTGATTGGGGGGTTGAGGCTGGCATCGACAGTTTGCGCAACGGATGCGGCAATCTCCTCCCTGCCCGGATTGCGAAAACCGGCAAAGTCGAACTCCAGGCGCAGATTCTTTGGCGGAAAAGGCTTGTAGGGCGAGCTTCTGGCCTTGGCGAGCTGCTCCAGAGTTACCGGCGCATAGAATCCCTTCTTCAAACCGGCCATTTGCGGGTCCATATCGGAGGCTAGAACGGTGCGGTCGTCATCATAGCCGCAGACCACAAAGGCGTGGCCGCCGAAGTGGTACTCCTGCGGAAAATGAAACCAAGGCAGAAAGCCCATATCGCCGCCCAGCATGACGGGTTCCTTCCGCGCCAGCGCCTCGATCAGTTCGGCTTCGGCCTTCTTGGCGCTGGAGGTGCAAATCTCGCGGATCCCGACGCCGGTCCTCGAGCCAAGGTCCTTGTAAAAGTCCTTGGTGTTTGCCCTGCCGCCGACAAAGATATAAGTTCCCGCGCCCATCTTCATCTGCCAGTAAATGAACCCCATTCCGGCGCCCAGGCCGAGCAGCATCTCCTCGGACATAGGATGGCCGGCATGGTGAAAGATCTTGGCCAGGGAGTTGGTGATGCAGTGGCAGCCGTCGAGGGCGGGGCAGTTGGGAAAGGGTTCAAGCGATGATGGAATCTTCGCGGTCTTCATGGTGAGCGGTAACTCCTCTTGCAATTGCAGAGCCGGCTCACATCATAACCCCGGCCGGGAGGGGTCGTGAACGGCCGGTCAACGACTTCAATCTTCGCTTGCCGGCTGGGCAGCCTCCTTGGCTGGGTCGAGCGTGTGGAAGCCCTCGGCCTTGGCCGCATCCAGCAACTGCGGCGAGGCGGAGACGAAGATGATCTCCGTGCCCTGGAACATATCGCGAGCGACGATGGCCGCTGCCAGTTGCAGAGTATCGGGCCAGCGCAGCTCGGTGCGGTCAAGGAGCTGGCGCGCGGCTTCGAGCACCGCCGGGTTCAGCGGCTGCTGGACCATGCGCGCCGCTTCCAGGCGCAGAATGTCGAGCGCGGCCGTGGCGTCCTCCGCGGAGATTCCGCCTGCCCGCTGGCGCCGCCGAAGGACCGCGTAGACCTCCAGCGGCGTCGAGGCGGAGATCAGCTTGCGGTTGTCCTCCACGGCCTCCATCAGGCGGATAAGGGCGTCGGTGCCCTGCTCCTGCACAAAGAGCTTGGCAAAGGCCGTGGCCTCAAGGAAGTAGCAACTCACAGGTTCCCCCGTTCCTCTTCGATGGCCTCGGCGATGGAGTCGCCATGGACGGCGACGGGATGGAAGCGCTGGGCTTCCTCGGGAACGCCGGCCTCGGCGCGGTTGAGGCGGATGGTG
>JBEKCX010000053.1:0-11287 GCA_050014655.1 Occallatibacter sp.
GTCAATCTCGCCGGCGGCATCCTGGCCTGGAGCGACGAGATCGACCCCAGGGTGCGGAAGTACTGAGGGAGAATATGTTCCACGAGATGCCGGAGGCGATGCTGAATCGAATGCGCGAACTGGAGCGGATCGACTGTATCGACCGCATCGACGGTACGCCTCGTTTGAAGCGGCTCCGCCAGATTCCCCCCGAGGTGGGCCGGTTCATCGCTATCCTGGCGGCAGCAGCGCCGTCCGGCCGATGCCTCGAGATTGGAACCAGCGCGGGCTATTCCACGCTTTGGCTTGCCCTGGCCTGCCGGGCTGCCGGAAGAAGGATCACGACCTACGAGATATTGCCGGAGAAAGCCGAACTCGCGCGGCAGACCTTCGCCGCAGCCGGCGTCTGGGACGTTGTCGAGCTGGTTCACGCTGACGCCTTGCATCTCCTGCCGAACCTGACGGACATCGCCTTCTGCTTTCTCGACGCTGAGAAGGAACTCTACGGCCGGTGTTATGAGGCGCTGGTCCCGCGCATGGTCGCGGGCGGTCTGCTGGTAGCGGACAACGCCATCGATCATCGGGCGGCTTTGCAACCCATGCTCGATCGGGCGCTTGAAGACGAAAGGGTTGACGCCCTCGTCGTTCCCATCGGCAAGGGAGAACTGCTTTGCAGGATGAAGTGATCGCACTCTTCGATCGAAGGGAATCTTAAGAATGGAAGGTTTGACGCTATCGGGCGCGCACGTTCGCCTCGAACCGCTTGACCGCTCCCACGCCGATGGCTTGGCGGCGGCCGCGGCGGCCGACCCTTCGCTGTACCGGTGGACCTTTGTTCCGCAAGGCGTCGCCGAGGCCGCCAGCTACATTGAAGCCGCCCTGGCAGCGCGGGACGAGGGCAGCGGCGTTCCCTTCGCCATCGTTCGCCTGGCGGACGGCGCCGTCATCGGCTCCACGCGCTTCTTCAACCTGGAGCGATGGCCGTGGCCTTTGGGCCATGCGCGCCACGGCCGCCAGCACCCCGACGCCTGCGAGATCGGCTATACCTGGCTGACGCGGCCGGCCATCCGCACCGCCGCCAACACCGAAGCCAAGCGGCTTCTGCTGACCCATGCCTTCGAAACCTGGAAGGCGCTGCGCGTCTGCCTGCACACCGACGCCCGCAACCTGCGATCGCGCGCCGCGATCGAACGCATCGGCGGGCGCTTCGAGGGGATTCTCCGCGCCCATCGGATGGGAACCGACTATGCGGCGCGGGACTCGGCCCGCTTTTCGATCGTTGCCGAGGAGTGGCCGGAGTTGAAGCGGCGCATCTTCCCGGCCTTTTGACCTCCCGGGCGGCTGCTTACCGGCGTATAGCCGCCCTTCTTCTGGTGGTTTGGCTGCTCCCACGCCGTTCATTCCAGACGGCCCGGGAATGTCGCTCGGAGCGCCGGCAACCGTAAGGCCTTCCACGCTGCCAGAAGCCGATAAATATTGAGCGGAACCGTCCATTCTTCCCGTTTCTGCAAGCCATGTCTCTTCAAGGACGGCCCCGGAATCCTGAGCTATGAAGGCCGGCTTTCGCGGCCTGCGCGCGGGCTATACTCCTGCGTGTAATGGCGTCCCGCGCCACGAAACAGAGCGGCCCCGGCCGGGCCGCGCAGTGCTCGAAGGAAGGCGGGACGATGCCTCCACGGCAGGCGGCGCACCGTCTATCGCGCCTTTCTCAGATGCCGCAGAAACCCACCTGGAGCCGCACATGAGCCGCGTTTCAGTTCAGGCCGCCAGTCCGAAGATTCATGGAGACGCGATGCGCCGAGGAGGCGCCGTCCTCACTGGCGGCGCGCAGGCGCGGGCGAGCAGCGGCCAGAGCGGCCGGCGGTCAGCGCGGAGGCGGCTTGCAGGCTGGACGCTGGCGCTGGCGGCTTTCCTGCTGGCTGGCGCGGGCGCGCAGGCGCAAGCCGTCTTGGGCTCAGAACCGGTCGGCTCGTCGTCCGGCGGGCAAAACGTTACGGTTACGGCACAGACCGCGGGCACGGTGGCAACAGTGGAAGTGCTGACGCGGGGCGTGGCCGGGCTGGATTTCGCCAAGGGCATGGGCGCGCTGAACTGCGAGAATGCAACGCTGGCGGCCGGCGCTGCCTGCACGGAGTCCGTTACCTTCACCCCCGCGGCTCCCGGCCCACGCATGGGCGCGGTGGTGCTCGTGGACGGCGGCGGCAATGTTCTAGGAACCACATATATCTCCGGCACGGGGCAGGGCGGATTGGGGGTTCTGGTTCCGGGCAACGTCGTCGCGGTTGCGGGAGACGGCATCTACAAGGGATCGGTGCTGGATGGAAACCCGGCCACGGCGGCGTCGCTCTACCTGCCCACGAGCGTGACCCTGGACGGCGCGGGCAACCTGTACATCGCCGACTGCCTCCACAACCGGGTGCGCAAGGTCACGGCCTCGACGGGCATTATCTCGACCATCGCCGGCAACGGGAATCCAACCTATACGGGCGATGACGGACCGGCCGCGAACGCGACTTTGAACGCTCCCTCGGGCGTGGCCCTGGATGGCGCGGGCAATCTCTACATTGCGGATACCGGCAACAACGTTGTCCGCAAGATCGCGGCCTCCACCGGCATCATCACCACGGCGGCCGGCAACGGCACGCTGGGGAACGCGGGCAACGGCGTGGCGGCAACCTCGGCCGAACTCAATCAACCGGAGGGCGTGACCGTCGATGGGAGCGGAAACCTGTACATCGCCGACACCTCGAACCATCTCATCCGCAGGGTGGACACGCTCACGGGCGTTATTTCGACGCTGGCGGGAAACGGGAGTACGAGTCCGGCGACCGGCGAGGGGAGCTACTCGGGCGACAACGGGCCAGCGATCCAGGCCGGACTGAACTTTCCCTATGCGGTCGCCTTCGACGCCGGCGGCAACATGTATATTCCCGACTCGAAGAACAACGCGGTGCGCGTGGTTGCGGCGGCAAACGGCGTCGTGACCGCAACCGGCACCATTACCACATTTGCCGGAAGTGGCGCGCCGGGCTTCTCAGGCGACGGCGGAGCGGCGACGGCGGCCCAGCTGTGGTCGCCCGAGGGCGTCATTGCCGACCCTGCGGGCAATCTCTATATCGCGGATACGCAGAATGCCGGCATCCGCAAGGTAAGCTCGACCACCGGATTCATCTCCACCATCGCGCAAAGCGGCGCTGGCGAAGCGTTCAACGGCGGCGCACTCTCAACGGTGAGCCTCTACGGGCCGATCGGGCTCTTCCTGGATGGCGGCGGGAACCTCTACTTCGCCGACTCCCTGAATATGAATATCGAGGAGATCCAGAGCAACTTCGCGGCTCTGGATTTCACCAGCGGCCCCAATGGCACGACGATCTCCGTCCGCCAGGGAGAAAAGTCCGCAACCCAGCTTCAGAAGGTGGAAAACGACGGGAACGCGCCCTTCAATGTGACCGCCATCAGCTTCGGTACCAACGCCGCGCTCGATCCGGCGGCGACCACTTGCGTGCTGAGCCCGCCATCGCTGGCAGTGAATGAGGATTGCGAGATGGGCGCGGTCTTTGCGCCTTCCACCACGGTGGCGATTCCCCCTCCCGCCACGGAAGAGCAGTTGACGGGCAATATCGGCGTGGCCGCCAGCACAGTGAACACGCCTTTGGAGATCGAGGTAGTGGGGATTGCCTCGGTCGTCAACGCGACGTCGACAACGCTGACCTCCAGCCTCAATCCCTCCGGATTCGGACAAGCCGTCACCTTCACCGCAACCGTAACCACGGGCGCGGGGACCGGCACTCTCACCGGCACGGTCACCTTCACTGTGAACGGCGCCGCCGCAGGCTCATCGGTCACCATCAACGCGGCGGGCGCGGCCGTGTACTCCAGCAGCGCGCTCACAGTGGGGGTGCATAGCGTAACGGCCTCGTACAACAGCGATCCGGGCCACTTCGCGAGCACTTCAACGCCGCTGACCCAGACCGTGCTGGAAGGCACGATCGTCACCCTCGCATCCAGTCTGAACCCATCGAATGCGGGCGCGGCGGTCACCTTCACGGCAACGGTGACGGTGCCTCCCGGCGGAGGCAACGTTCCCCCAGACGGAACGTTGGTCTTCTCCGACGGCGCGGCGACGCTCGGCAGCGCCACGCTCAACGCGGCGGGCGCGGCGAATTTCACAACCTCGACGCTGGCCAACGGCGTGCATTCGATCATCGCAACCTATCTGGGGGACGCGAGCAAGCAGATTCAGGGCAGCGCTTCGACCATTCTGGTTCAAGACGTCGTGGTGCCGGGGAAGGTCTCGCTGGTCTCAAATCCCAACCCATCGAACTACGGAACGCCGGTCACGTTCCTGGTGGCGGTAGCTCCCACGGGAATTGCCTCGGCCACCGGGACGGTGAAGATCCTGGATGGAGCGCAACAGATCGGAAGCGGCACGCTGGTGGGCTCGACGGGCCAGACCACCTTCACAACCTCGACGCTGGCGGTCGGCTCGCATTCCATCACGGCAGCCTACCTGGGAGATTCGACCTACAGTCCCAGCACCTCGGCGGTGGTCGCGCAGGTGGTGAGCCAGGCGCAGACCTCGACGGCCGTGGCCGCCCCGGTTCCGAATCCGGCGATTGCGGGCGGGCCCGTGGCTATCACGGCGGTGGTAAGGGTTACCGAGGGCGTCTCCGCGCCGGCGGGCACGGTGGCTTTTGCCAGCGGAACCACAAATCTGGGATCGGTCACGCTGGGCGCATCGGGAACGGCCACTGTCAACGCGAGCTTGGCGGCCGGGGCCTACACCATCATCGCCACCTATTCGGGCGACTCCAACGACAGCGGAAGCGTCTCGGTGCCGTATTCGCTGACGGTGCAGCCGGCAACCACGGCGACCGCGGTTACGGCCAGCCCGAGTCCCGCCGTCGTCCAGTCCCCGGTCTCCTTTGTCGCCAAGGTGACGGGCAACGGCGGAATTCCCACGGGCAGCGTCGCCTTCTCCGCCGATGGCGCAGCGATGGGAACCGCGACTCTGGACTCAACCGGGGCCGCGACGCTGAGCTATGCGGCGCTGGCTCCCGGAACCCACTCGATCACGGCCAGCTATGCGGGGGACGCGAACGACTCGGCGAGCACGTCGCCGGCCATCAACCTGGTAGTGACGACCATCCCCACGGCTACGGCCCTGGGCGCCTCTTCGACGACGGGCACGTCGGCGCAGGTCACTCTGGTGGCCGCGGTCGTAGGCACTGCCGGCCCCACGCCCACCGGGACGGTCACCTTCAACGAAGGCACCACGCTAGTTGGATCGGCCGCCCTGAATTCCAGCGGAGTCGCGACGCTCATCCCCAATCTGGCCGCGGGCACTCACACCATCGTTGCTGTTTATAGCGGAGACTCGATCCATAGTCCGTCCACATCGCAGCCGGCCACGGTCTTCGGCACGCCGGCCGGCTTCAATCTCACCGTCAGTCCCTCCGCCGTCTCCATTGCTACCGGGCAGAACGCCACCGTCGCCGTGACGATCACCTCGCTCAGCGGCTTTGCCGACGCCAACATCGGGCTGGGCTGCGCGTCGCTTCCCGCGGCGGTCACATGCCACTTCTCAAGCGCCAGCGTAGGCCTGGCGGCGAACGGCAGCCAGACCGCGCAGCTCACCATCGACACCAACAACCCGCTGAGCGGCGGCGCGTCGGCCATGAACGCGCGCCGAGGGAACGGGCAAGCCAACCTGGCCGGCTTCTCCATCTCGCCCGTCTTGTCCATCCTTTCCCTGGCTCCCGGCATTCTCTTCGGTTGGATCTTGCGGCGATTCCGCAAGCGCCACAGCGCGATCTTCACCGCCGCGCTGGTTGTGCTGCTCTCCTTGGCCGCCATGGTGGCGAGCGGCTGCTCCGGCTTCAGCCAGGCCACAGCCACGCCGGGCACTTATGTGATCCAAGTGACGGCCACGGGCACAAACAGCGACGTGATCCACTATCAGAATCTGACGCTGAACATCACCAAGTAGGGCGAACTGGCGAAGCAATACGCGGGAAACAGATGAGGAGCTTCAATAGTTTCGGGAAAGAACGGCGCGTCGAGCGAGGGCCACGGTTTGGCGGCCGCGCGATCTTCGGCTCGGTTCTCGTGGCGGTTTTCCTGGCAGGGTTGCGCCCCGCCTCGGGGCAGGTGGCGCCCGCGGCAGAAAGCGGCGGCTTGAAGCTGACGGTGGGCGCCACGGCGACCGGATATTCCCTGGACTACGGCGAGAGAAAGATGCTCGGAGTGGCGGCAATCGCCGACGCCGACACCAACCGCCGCATCGGGATTGAAGGTGAGGCGCAATGGCTGATCTTCCACCAGACGGCCAACGTCCACACGACGACCTACTTGATCGGCCCCCGCTACCACCTAAACTTCGGCAGGCTCCAGCCCTATGCAAAGGGCCTCGTGGGCTTCGGGCGATTCAATTATCCGTATAACCTGGGCCAGGACAAAGACCTGGTGATTGCGCCTGGGGGCGGGGTAGACTTCCGGCTGACGCGGAGGATCCGGCTACGGCTGGCCGACTTCGAATATCAATACTGGCCGCAGTTCCACTTTGGCGCCTTGTCTTCCTACGGCGTCAGTTCCGGCATTCGCGTCCGCATCTTCTGATTTCGTTGCGCGGCCAGGCGCGGACGCCGGTCTCCGACGCCTTGCCGGCTCCCCGCCTGAATAATTCGGCATTGAGTTTTCCGGCATTTCGCCGTATGATGACCATGCAGACGAATTTGTCCGCCATGTTGCCGTGAGTGTGCCGGCTGGCGGAGAGAGGAGTGGGCTTACAGCCCACTTTTTATTTGGGGCAAGGCTTTGGGGCGGGAATCCGGGGCAGAGACCCTGGGAAAGGGCCGCCAAATCGTCGGGGTGGTTGAGCGGCGTAGGAATGGGGCTCCCAGCGAGTGACTTTTTTCGCTTGGGTGTTGAGAACGATGGCAGTCAAGCTGGACGAAATCCGGGCAGCGGCGGTAAGAGTGGCCGCCTCGCATGGGCTGGACGTGGTGGACGTGGAGTTCGTCGGGTCTCGAAAGGAGCGCACCGTCCGCGTCTTTCTGGAGAAGAACGCCGAGAGCCGCGCGCAACTGAAGGCGGCGATCGCGGCCGGGGCCAAGGGACTTCCGGAGCGGCTGGTTGAGGGCAAGTTGAGCGTGGAGCAGTTGTCGGGCATTACCCACGAGGATTGCGAGGCGTTCAGCCGGGATTTCGGAGTTTTGCTGGACGTAGAAGACCTGATTCCCGGCGCGGAGTACACGCTGGAAGCAAGTTCTCCGGGGCTGGATCGCAAGCTGAGTAAGCTGGAGGAATTTCAGAGGTTTGCGGGAAGCCTGGTGAAGATTCAGACCTTTGAGCCGATCGGCAACAACCGGCACTGGCAGGGTCGATTGGCGGCCGGCGCGAAAGCAGAACCCAAGGCAACTGTCACGCTCGACCTCAACGCGGTCAAGCAGAACAGCAAGACAAGAAAGACAGGCGCAAGCACCATCGAGATTGCGCTTGACAACATTGAAAAGGCGCAACTGGTGCCGGAGATTTAACCGGCTGGCCTCGCACACCTCAAACCAATCACCTGAACCGGCCGGGAACCTGAACCGCACCCCGCGCCGAGCGGCAAGCGAGAGAGCAAGCAGACTATGGGCAGCAGCGTTTTGTACCAGAGCATCGAACTCCTGAGCCAGGAGAAGGGAATTGACCCCGCCATCGTGGTAGGCGCCGTCGAGGAGGCCATCGCCCTGGCCACGCGCAAGTTCTATAAGACCCAGGAAAACATGCGCGGCGAGCTGAACAAGGAGACGGGCGCAATCACGGCCTACATCTACAAGACGGTGGTGGCGGACGCGGCCGCGGTGGAAGATCCGCTGAACCAGATCACGCTCGAAGAGGCCAGCCAACTGGCTCCCGGCGTGGAGGTGGGGAGCGAGATCCGGCTCTATCGCGACACCAGTCCCCTGGGCCGCATTGCAGCGCAACTGGCCAAGCAGGTCATCTTCCAGAAGGTGCGCGAGGCGGAGCGCGACACGGTCTTCAACGAGTACGCCCACCGGGAAAACGAAGTTCTCACCGCCAGCGTGAAGCGGATCGAGGGCCAGGACATCATCTTCGACCTGGGCAAGGCCGAAGCCCGCTGCCCCAAGCGCGAGCAGTCGCGCCTGGAGCAGTTCTCGATAGGCGAACGCGTCCGCGTCGTCCTGCTCAAGGTGGACCGCGCCGCCAAGGGTCCGCAGGTCATCGTCTCGCGCGCCGCCCCGGAGCTGGTTTCGAACCTCTTCCAGTCGGAAGTTCCCGAGATTTACGACAATACGGTGACCATCCGCAACATTGCCCGCGAAGCCGGCGAGCGCACCAAGATCGCCGTGCAGAGCCGCGACAAGGACGTTGACCCCGTGGGCGCCTGCGTGGGCATGAAGGGCATGCGCGTCCAGTCCATCATTCGCGAACTCCGCGGCGAAAAGATCGACATCATCGAGTACAGCGACGAAATCACCACCTTCGCCCAGAAGGCCCTGCAGCCGGCCAAGGTCAGCCGCGTCTCCATCTCGGATCTGGCCGAGAAGCAACTAGAAGTCATCGTCGATGACACGCAACTCTCCCTGGCCATTGGCAAGAAGGGGCAAAACGTGCGTCTGGCGGCCAAGCTGTTGGGCTGGAAGATCGACATCAAGAGCGAAGAGGAGAAGCGTCAGGAGGTCGAGCAGCAGATGCAGGCTCTCTCCGGCGGTCCTTCCACCCCCATCGAGCAGGTCACCGAACTGGGCGACGGCATCATTCAGAAGCTCATTGCCGCCGGCGTCACCACCGTCGAAACCCTGGCCGACATGACTCCCGAGCAGCTCGAAGAGATTCCCGGCATCGGCGAAAAGACCCTGGAGCGGATCAGCGTGGCTGTGCGCCACTACTTCGGCCACTTTGAAGAGGGCGAGGAAGGCCAGGAATCGGAGGGCGGCGAAGGCGAGTCCCCTGAGATGGAAGCCGACTACACGCCAGTGCCGGAGGAGGCGACCGGGGCGGTTCTCGATACAGAGCAGGCGGAAGCCGAGAACGACGCCGCAGTCATCACGGAAGCGGAGAGCGTCCGCGATGCCGAAGGAGAAACCGAGTACAAGACCGGGGCCGAGGCGGCAGTCGAGGAGATTCGCGACGAAGCGGAGGTCGAGACCCTGGAAGACCGGCCGGCCGAAGCTCTCGAGCAGGATGCGCAAAGCGCGGAGCAGCCGCTGCTGGAAGAGATTGAAACCGAAGGAGCAACATCGGACGAACGGACGGACAAGGGGGACGGCGCATAAGATGCGCCGCCTTCAAGGCCGCTCGGGCAACAATGGAACTCTCAACAACAGCCATTGCCATGAGGTAGTCCGCCGCGGCGGACTACCAAGGGCTCTGGGTAGCACATTTTGAAAAGAGGCGGATGAGTAAGGTTCGTATCAACGATCTCGCGCGCGAGTTGGAGGTCAAGAGCCGTCAGATTCTTGACGCATTGGCGGAGCTCGGCCTGGACAGCGGCAAGACCCACTCCAGTTCGCTGGAGGAACACGAGGCGGAGAAGGTTCGCGCGCAGTTTGAGCGTGGATCGCGGCCCGGCGGTCAGAGCGCCCCCGCGCCCTCGCGGGCCTCTCAGGTCATCACGCCCAAAATCGATCTCTCGCACGTCTCCAAGCCGGGCGACGCGCTCAAGGCCGTTTTGGCCGCCAAGCTGAAGGAAGAACAGGAGGCGCGCCAGAGCCGTGTGCCCGCTGCCCCGGTGCGCACGCCTCCGCCTCCGCCCGCTCCGGCCCGGCCCGCAGCCCCCCCAGCCGCAGCCGCCGCGCCGCAGCCAGTCCGGCCGGAACCGCGCAGGGTCGTTCCTCCGCCACGCTCCGCGCCGCCCATCGTCGTTCCGCCGGCTCCGCCTGCCATCGCCTCCCGGCCGCCCGCCGGTCCGGTGGTCGCAAAGGCACCGGCAGGCGCTGCTGCCCCGGCCCGTCCGGTGGTCGTGGTTGCGCCGCCCCCGGCAGCCGTTGTGGTCAAGCCGCCGGTCGCGCCGGTCGCGCCCCCAGCTTCCGCTTTGGCCCCTCACGAAGAGCAGCCGCACGCTGGCGAAGCCCCAACTGTTCATGCCGTGCCCTCTGTTGCCGCCTCGGTTGCCCCCGAGGCCGTCGCGGCCACTGCGCTGGTTGCGCCTCCCGTCGCGCCCACGCCTGCCGCGCCGCTTCTCCCTGCAGTTGAGCCCGCTTTCGTTGCCGCTCCGCCCGTCCATGAAGGCCTGCCCGCCGCGGCGGAGATTCTGGAGCCGATCCCCGCTGTTGCAGGCGAGCCGGCGGCCGCCGCCCCGCCTGCCTCGGCCGCGACGCGTCGCGCTCAAGGTCATACTCACGCTGCGTCGCCCACGCCGGCCCTACCTGCCCGCCGCATGGTCATGCCCCAGACCGGCCCACGCCCCGTCTACAAGGCGCCCAAACTGGCTCCAACCGAGGCCGCTGCCGCGGGAACCGGCGCCCCGGCCGCCGGCGCAGGCATTCAACGCGGCAAACCCATCTTCGACCGCAACCGGCCCTCAGGCGCTTCTGGCGGCCATTACCTGCGCACTCCCGGCGGTCCACCCTTCCCCGGCGGGCAAGCTCCCGGCGGCCCACGCCCGAAGCACCCTACCCGCACCACCCCAGGCGGCTACGCCGGCGCTGGCGCTCCCGGCAGTCCCGGCGCCTATCCCGGCTTTGCCGCGCGACCTGGCTTTGGAGCGCCCCGTCCGGGCGGCTTCGGCGGCCCGCCCCGTCCCGGCGCCGGCGCGCCGCCAACCGGCGAGGCCCAGCGCCCGGCGCGCGCCCCATCCAGAGGCCGGGGCGGCCGGACCCAGCAGTATCCCAAGACCAAAGAAGGCCCGATGAAGGGCTTTGTGCCGCCGCCCCGTTATAGCGGAGTGCAATACGGCGGCGAACCTCTGCCCATCACCCGCGAGATCACCGTCACTGAGGGCATCAGCGTGAAGGATCTGGCAGAGAAGCTCGATGTGCGCGCCAAGGACCTGATCGCCACCCTGCTCATGAACGGCGTCTTCGTCACTGTCAACCAGTCCCTCGACGCCGAAATGGTCAAGGATGTGGCCGCCAAGTTCGGCGCCGCAGCCAACGTCATCAGTTACGAGGAGGAGATTGCCAACCAGTCCATCGAAGAGGTTCTCGAAGCCGAGAATACCGGCGAGCTCGAAGTCCCCCGCTCTCCTGTCGTCACCGTCATGGGCCACGTCGATCACGGCAAGACCTCGCTGCTCGACGCCATCCGCAAGACCGACGTGGCCGCGGGTGAGGCCGGCGGAATCACCCAGCACATCGGC